>SSTA01000184.1 GCA_009469685.1 Azonexaceae bacterium
AGCTTGCGCTGACTCTCGCCGCCGATGCCGGGAATCAGGGTCAGCCGCAACCAGGCGGCCAGCCCCGAAGCTGCGGTCACGGATTGCGGATCGCGTCGCCGACGATGACCGGTTTGCCGCTTTCCATCACCAGGGCGTAGGCGATGCGCTCGAAGGTGCGGAAGACGAAGGCGAGTCCATAGCGCTCGTCCGGGATGGGTGTATTGATGCGGCGATTGTTGTCGTCGTAGCCCTGCGAGACGCGCTTGCGGTAGAGGGCGATCACGTGGCCCACTTCCAAGCCTTCCCGGGCTCCGCGGTTGATCGCGATCACCGACAGGGGTCCGGCCTCGCGGACTCCGGCATAGATCGAGAGAATCTTGCCGTCCAACTGCTGCTCGGGTCGGTGGGGAATATACGAGGCCAGGGTCGGCGGCGTTGCGGCGATCAGCCGGTCGCCCCGGCCGACTTCCTCCTTGGCTTGCTGTATGCGGATCACCGCGGGTTCGCCGGGCTGGATCAGCTTGGCATCGCCGAGGAAGAACGCCTCGTAGCCGAGAATCTCCTGGGTGTCGGGATCCTTCAGGGGCTTGACCGGGCGGTACATCTGCCAGTTCACCTTGTCGACGCCGGTAATCGAGGAGACGAAGGCCGTATCGCCATTGCCCACGAAGACGCGATCCTCCTGGGTGGCGACGATGCGCGGGGCGCTGTCCAGGGCATCCGGTTCGACGACCAGGGGTTCGGAGATGAACGGCTCGATGACATGGGGCGGAATGCTGGGAATCGCCTGGCGGGAATCCTCGGAATACACCAGGGGCTGGACCTTGACCGGGCGGGCGATGCGCAGACGCGGATTGCCGCCGGAGAGGTCGAGGACGACAATGTCTCCCGGGTAGATGCGGTGGGGATTCTTGATCTCGGCCTTGTTGATCTGCCAGATCTCCGGCCAGCGCCAGGGTTCCTTGAGGAATTTGCCGGCGATTCCCCAGAGGGTGTCGCCCTTGACCACGACATGCCGGTCGGGGGGGTTGTCCACCAATTGAACGGCGTCCGCGGCGACCGCGCAGGCGGTGGTCACGGCCAGGATGAGCGCGGATATAATGCGTAGCATCTTCGGTACCCTCATTGCCGGCGGAACAGGCGGCCCGTTTTGCTGTCACACCCCGGGAGCTGTTCCGTATCTCGGAAGTGCTTTAGATTCTGCACATAATTACTTAAGCCGGCAAGCTTTTCTTGGTGTTTTCCTATGGCCTTGCTACCCATTTTGCGTTATCCCGACCCGAGGTTGAAAAAAACAGCGCTTCCCGTCGCTCGAATCGACGACTCGATCCGCGAACTGGTGCGCGATATGGCGGAAACCATGTATGAAGCTCCGGGCATCGGTCTGGCGGCCACCCAGGTGGACGTCCATAAACAGATCGTCGTGATCGACATTTCCGAGACCAAGGATGAACTTCTGGTCCTGATCAACGCGCGCATCCTGGAGAGCGCCGGATTTCAGGAAGGCGAAGAGGGGTGCCTGTCGGTACCCGGCATATACGACAAGGTCGAACGGGCCGCGACGGTGACGGTGCGCTACCTGGACCTCGACGGGCAGGAGCAGACCTTGAGGGCCGAAGGCCTCCTGGCGGTGTGCATCCAACACGAACTCGACCACCTCCAGGGCAAGGTCTTCGTAGACCATCTTTCCCAGCTCAAGCAGACCCGCATCCGGACCAAGCTGGCCAAGCAGTCGCGGATCACTGCCTGAAGCCGGATCGCAGCGAGTCTATGGTTTTGCGGCTTTGCTCGCACGCTCCCGCATTGCCCGCGGCGCGTCTTGACGCGTCGGGTGCACGGCGAGCCGGTATGATCCGTCCATGAAGATCATTTTTGCGGGTACACCGGAATTCGCCGCCTGCGCTCTGGAAGCCTTGGCCGGGGCTGGCCATGAAATCGCCTTGGTCCTCACCCAGCCCGACCGGCCGGCCGGCCGTGGGATGGCGCTGACGCCTTCACCGGTCAAGCGTCTTGCGCTGACGCAGGGGATATCGGTGTTTCAGCCGGCGACCCTGCGGGATTCCGATGCCCAGGCACGTATCGCCGCGGTGGGTGCCGACGTCATGGTGGTCGCGGCCTACGGCCTCATTCTGCCTCAGGCGGTCCTCGACCTGCCCCGCTTCGGCTGCCTCAATATCCACGCTTCCCTCTTGCCCCGCTGGCGAGGGGCGGCGCCGATCCAGCGAGCCATCCTTGCTGGAGATCAGGAAAGCGGCGTGTGCATCATGCAGATGGAGGCGGGCCTGGACACCGGTCCGGTCCTCCTTGCAGGGGCTATGCCCATCGCCCCCACGGACAGTGCCGGAACGCTTCACGACCGTTTGGCCGCCCTGGGAGCGGATCTGATCGTCGACGCCCTGGCCCGCCTGCCCCTGCCTGCACGACCCCAGCCGGATGAAGGGGTCACCTATGCGGCCAAAATCGACAAGGCGGAAGCGGTCCTGGATTGGTCCCTCGCCGCCGCCGAACTCGACCGGCGGGTGAGAGCCTTCAATCCCTTCCCCGGTGTCCAGGCGACGGTGGGTGGACTGCCCTGCAAGGTCTGGCAGGCGCGTCCGGCGACGGGTCAAGGGGCTCCGGGAACGGTGCTGGCGGCTGATCGCAACGGAGTGCTGGTCGCTTGTGGCGACGGAGCTCTGTTGATCGGCGAACTGCAGAAGGCGGGGGGAAAACGGCTGCCGGCCGCCCAATTCCTCGCCGGTAACCCCATCGCCGTCAGCGCGCCAGGGCAATCTCATTGACGCCGGGTGCTAGGCCCGGGCCAGTTCGCCCCGCGTCACCTCTCGCGTCTCGACCCGTTGCGGATTGAAGGTTGCGATGGCGTCGGCGAACAGGGCACGTGCCCGGTCGCTGTTGTCCGCGCTGAAATTGCAGACGTAGATATCCAGGGTGACGCCGGAAATTTCCGGCCAGGTGTGCAGGGCGAAGTGGGATTCTGCCAGGACAACGGTCCCCGTGACGCCGGCGGGCTGGTCTGCGGCATCGCGGAACTGGTGGAAGCAGCGGCCGACCACCGTGAGCCCGTGACGCTGGCAGGCGGCCAGGGCGAAGTCCTCCAGGCCAGGGGCGTCGAGGAGTCGGGCCGGCGGGCAGCGGCATTCGAGAAGGTCGGCGATGAGGTGGAGTCCCCGCATAGCGGCATTTTAGGCGCAATTGGCCGACTGGAGCTCGCGTGGCGATAGCCGTCACTTCGGCGGCAACCGCCTTTCCGTTTCACGTGAAACGTCGCCCAGCAGCCCATTGAGCAGACGGGCGAGGCGGCTCCCGGCGGCGACCACGCGCTCGCCGGCGATCCGGCGCGCCCGCTCCCGGAAGTCCGGGTCGATCCGCCCAGGGGATACGTCCCCATCGGGATAGGCTTGCCGCATCGCGATTTCCCGGGACTCGCGCAACCAGTCGGCTGACGAATCCAGGCCATCGGGCACCTGGTACAAGGCGGACAGCCGTGCCGCCGCAGCGGCGAGCCGCTTGCCGCGCAGCCAAGGGGGGCCGGGCAGGTCGTCCCACCAGGCGTGGAGAGACATCGTCGCCAAGCGGGGGTGCGCGGGATCGTGAATCTCGGTGCGGTTGCCGCCCTCGTCGTCGCGCACTCCGGCATGGAGGGGCTGATGGGCGTCGGCCACCAGATGAACCAGCCAGGGCAGGGCATAGCTGCGATCTGAGATGGGGCTGCGGGGGTCGGCCAGGAGGCGGGCAAGACGTTCGAGCTGATGATCTAGTTCACCCCCCAGGCGTCTGCCGTCGACCGTCTGGTCGACGTAATGCCAGGCGCCATGACGCTCCATGTCGGGGAACCCGGATTCGAGGGGCGTTGGTGGGTCGCCCGTATCGTGAAAGCGGGGATCCCGCCGGATGTCGTCGGGCCAGGTCGAAGCTTCGACGAAGGCGGTAAGCCCCGGGTCGCCGCCCCGTGCGATCCAGCGCGAATGGTCGGGATGGGCGGCGAGGAGCGCGGACACCCGATCGCGGACCGGCGGAGTCAATTGCTCCCAAGCGATGATTGCGGTCAGACGGTGGCCGGCGGAATTCCAGGCCGCCGCGGGAGCGGATTGGAGCATGCAAGCAAATGCGAGGACGAGAAGGGGCAGCGGGATCATCACGGGATTATCGCCAAACCCCTGAGGAAGCGCGAACCGGCTAAGCGGCGGAGTGATCCCCGGACGCGACCGGCCAAGGGCCGTAGGGCACCGACGGACAACGGCAAGCGGTCGTCGGCTGTTTTGAGGATAATCCCCGCCCATGACCTTTTCCTTACCGCCGGCCCGCACATCCGGGCCGCCCGTTGATTCCCTGGCCTATGCGATGGCGGCGGGCGCGCGGGTGGTGGCGGGCGTGCTCGCCGGCCGCAGTCTCGCCGAAGGGCTTCCGGGCTGGATAAACCGTAGCGCTCGGCCCGCGGTGCAGGATCTGGTCTATGGCACCCTGCGCCAGTTTGGCCGCGGAGACTTCATCCTCGACGAATTGCTCAGTCGCCCGCTGGACGATGCCGATGTGCGGGCGCTGCTGCTCGTCGCCTTATACCGCCTGGAGACGCGGCCCGAAATGGCGCACACGGTCGTCGATCAGGCGGTGAATGCCGCTGGCGGGCTGGCTGCGGGAAAGATGCGCGGATTGACCAACGGCGTGCTGCGCAATTTTCTGCGGCGGTCGGAGGCCTTGCTGGCGGCGGCCGATCGGCACGAGGTCGCCGCGCATCGGCATCCGGAATGGTGGGTGCGGCGCTTGCGGGAATCCTATCCCGAGCAGTGGCCGGCCATCGTCGCTGCAGGCAACCAGCCTCCTCCGATGGCCTTGCGGGTGAATCGGAGGCGGAGCACGGTGGAGGACTACGGTGTGCTGCTCGCAGAGGAAGGAATCGGCTGCCGCTCGGGCGGCGACGACGCGCTCCTGCTCGAGCGGCCGGTGCCGGTGGACCGTCTGCCCCGATTTGCCGAAGGCTGGGTCTCGGTCCAGGACCCCGGAGCCCAGCGGGCGGCCGCTCTCCTCGACCCCCGTCCCGGGAGCCGCGTCCTCGATGCCTGTGCCGCTCCCGGAGGCAAGACAGCCCATTTGCTCGAGCGGGCCGACCTCGATCTGCTGGCGCTGGACCTGAAGCCCGCGCGCTGCCGGCGCATCGAGGCAACCCTGGAACGCCTTGGGCTCGCTGCCCAGGTGCGGGTTGCCGATTGCGCTCGGCCGGACGCCTGGTGGGACGGGAATCCTTTCGACGCCATCCTCGCCGACGTACCCTGTTCCGCCAGCGGCGTCGTCCGGCGCCACCCAGACGCCAAATGGCTGCGGCGCGATGCCGACGTGGCGGGATTCGCCGCGGCCCAGGGACGCATTCTCGAAGCCCTGTGGCGACTCTTGAAGCCGGGCGGTAAACTGCTGTACGCGACCTGTTCGGTCTTTCCCGAAGAAAACCAGGGCCAATTGACCGCTTTTCTGGCCCGGCATGCCTCAGCCCGACGAGGCCATGAAGAACAATGGCTGCCCTCTGACGACCACGATGGCTTCTACTACTGCCTCCTCGACAAGCTGGCTTGATTCCTGGCGGCTGGTCCTGGCCGCCGCAGCCTGGTTGGGCTGGGCAGCTTGGCTCCAGGCGGCGGAGATCGAGGTGGTCAATCCCCAGCTCAATCCCGTCGATGACGGTTATGCCCTGACCGCCGATTTCGACTTCGAAATCAGTCCCCGCCTGGAGGAAGCGGTCACCAAGGGGGTCGTCCTTCATTTCGTCGTCGATTTCGAACTGACTCGGCCGCGCTGGTACTGGTTCGACGAAAAGGTGGTCAGCCGCCATCAGACCGTCCGCCTGTCCTACCATGCCTTGACCCGGCAATACCGCCTGTCCACCGGGGCGCTGCATCAGTCGGTGGAAACCTTGTCTGAAGCCCTGCGGCTCCTTTCGCGGTTGCGTAACTGGGTCGTCATCGAGCGCCCGGGGGAGAAGCCGGAGAAGGAAATTCCTCGGGTCGGGGAGACCTATAGCGGCGCCCTGCGCTTGCGGCTCGACGTCACCCAACTGCCTAAACCCTTCCAGATCGCCGCCCTCGGCAACAAGGACTGGAATCTGTCTTCGGACTGGAAGGTCTGGCCGGTGATCCTGCCGCCGCTGCCGGCGCCGGAGGGCAAATGAAGGTCAAGCGCCTGATTGCGGTAGGAGGCGCACTGGCGGGGGCCTTTGGTGCCATCGTCTGGTTTCTGCTGCTGGTGACGACTGCCGCCGATACGGCAATCTTCACCCGCCACTATCCGCTCCTCATCGCGTTCAACCTCATCCTTGCCTTGGCGATGGTCGGGCTGGTGGGCTGGCAGTTATCGGTACTCTGGCGGGATTACCGCAAGCAGGTCTTCGGCGCCCGCCTCAAGTTGCGTCTTATGCTCATGTTCGGCTTGGTGGCGGTGCTGCCCGGCGCCCTGGTCTATGGCGTATCGGTGCAGTTCGTCACCCGTTCGATTGAGAGCTGGTTCGACGTGCGGGTCGAAAAGGCCTTGGAATCGGGCCTCAGCCTCGGTCGTTCCGCGCTGGATTCCCTTCTCGCCGAATTGTCGGACAAGGCGCGCAACATGGCCCTGGAGCTTTCCGACCTTCCGGAATCGGGCCGTCGCTCGGCCATGCTGCGGCTTCTTGAACAAAGCGGAGCCCAGTCGGCTGCCCTCTTTACCTCCGGCGGGCAACTGCTCGCCAGCGCCAATTCCGAGCTGGGCAGCGGGCTGCTGCCCGCCCTGCCCAGCCAGACCCAGCTCAAGCAGGCCCGCAGCGCCTTCGCCGTGACTTCGGTGGATCTTGAAGGCGGGCGGATGAATCTCCGGGTCCTGGTGCCGGTTACCACACGAGGTGTTTTCGAGGACCGCCGCATACTGCAGCTCGTCCACCCGGTACCCCCGGCACTGGCTCAGAATGCCGAGGCCGTGCAAGCCGTCTATCGGGACTACCAGGAATTGCAACTGGCCCGCGAGGGTCTCACCCGCATCTATGCGCTGACCCTGACACTGACCGTACTTCTCGCGCTTTTTACCGCCTTTGCGCTCGCTTTCGTCATGGCACGCCGGCTGTCTGCCCCTTTGTCCATGCTTGCCGAGGGGACCCAGGCGGTGGCCCAGGGGGATTTTTCCCCCCGCCAAGCCGTGTATAGTCGGGATGAACTTGGGGTCCTCACCCAGTCGTTCAGTCGCATGACCCGGCAACTGGACGATGCCCGCCGGGAGACCGAGCGGCATCGGGCCGAACTCGAATCGGCGCGCGGGTACCTGGAGTCCATCCTGGCCAATCTCTCGGCA
>SSTA01000025.1 GCA_009469685.1 Azonexaceae bacterium
AGGAATTCGGTGACGAAGGTTCGGCTCTGGTTCGCCATATTCGCGCTTTCGACATTGACGAGGCACTCGGGGCCGTCAGGGCCGCTCGAGAGCGCTTGGATCAGGAGTCCCGCTGAGGTCGCTGTGCCGCTCCGGGTAAACCGCGGGTCTTTCCGTGGCCGGTTTATAGCATCATTGTGCGAGGAGGATTTCCCATGACCCAGATTAACCACCCCATCGCCGCATCCCTTGCCGCCGCCAGCGACAGCGGCAAGATCGTCTCGGCGAGGGAGGCGGTGCGATTGATCCGGGACGGCGATACCGTCGCGACAGGAGGATTCGTCGGGATCGGTTTTGCCGAGAACATTGCCGTCTCGATCGAGTCGCTTTTCCTGGAGACACGCCAGGCCGATCCCGAGGGCGTCGGCCATCCCCGCGATCTGACCCTGGTGTACGCGGCCGGTCAGGGCGATGGCAAGGACAGGGGCCTCAACCACTTCGGCCATGACGGATTGGTGGCCCGGGTGATCGGCGGCCACTGGGGATTGGTCCCCAAGCTCCAGGAGCTGGCGGTGTCGGGTCGCATCGAGGCCTACAATCTGCCGCAGGGGGTAATTACCCATCTTTTCCGCGATATCGCCGCGGGCAAGCCGGGAACCCTCACGCGGGTCGGGTTGGGTACATTCGTCGATCCCCGCTTCGGTGGCGGCAAGCTCAATGCGCGCACCACCACGGATATCGTCCGCCGGATGGAGGTGGATGGCGAGGACTATCTGTTCTACAAGGCCTTTCCCATCCATGTGGGAATCATTCGTGGCACCACTGCGGATCCCGATGGCAATGTCACCATGGAAAAGGAGGCTCTGACCTTGGAAGCCCAGGCCATCGCGATGGCCACCCGAAATTCCGGAGGGATCGTCATCGCCCAGGTGGAACGAATCGCCGAACGCGGGACGCTCAATGCCCGCCAGGTCAAGATTCCCGGCATCCTGGTCGATTGCGTCGTGGTGGCGGAAAAGCCGGAATACCACATGCAGACTTTCATCGAGCAGTACAGTCCCGCTTTTTCGGGCGAACTCCGGGTTCCCATGTCGGCAGTACCGCCCATGGCCATGAGCGAGCGCAAGATCATCGCACGAAGGGCGGCCCTGGAGCTGGCCGCCAACGCGGTGGTCAATCTGGGCATCGGCATGCCGGAGGGCGTTGCCAGTGTCGCTGCGGAGGAGCGCGTCATCGACCTCTTGACCCTCACGGCCGAGCCCGGCGTGGTGGGTGGCATACCCGCCGGTGGCCTCAATTTCGGGGCGGCGGTGAACACCCAGGCAATCATCGACCAGCCGAGCCAATTCGATTTCTATGACGGTGGCGGCCTCGATCTGGCCATCCTGGGGCTCGCCCAGGCGGATCGCGAGGGCAATCTGAATGTGTCCAAGTTCGGGCCGCGGTTGGCGGGGGCCGGCGGGTTTATCAATATTTCCCAGAACGCCAAGAAAGTCGTTTTCGTCGGCACCTTTACCGCTGGCGATCTCGAAATCGGCGTAGAAGACGGAAGATTGCGTATCCTGCGCGACGGCCAAGCAAATAAATTCGTCATGGAGGTCGAGCACCGGACCTTCAGCGGTGCACAAGCCATCAAGTGGGGAAGGGAGGTGCTCTACGTCACCGAGCGTTGCGTCTTCCGCCTGGTTCCCGAGGGCCTGGAATTGTGCGAAATCGCTCCAGGCGTCGATCTTCAGCGGGACATCCTGGATCGGATGGATTTCGTGCCCCTGATGCCGAAGCCGCCGGTGCCCATGGACGAACGCATTTTCCGCGACGAGCCCATGGGGATGCGCAGCGGCTTGTTGGAAATCCCCCTCGAAAGCCGCTTGTCTTACGACGCCAGCCAAAACGTCTTCTTTGTGAATTTCGAGGGCCTGGCGGTGCAAAGCGCTGCCGATATCGAGCGTATCCGGGCGGCGGTCGAATCCCGACTGTCACCACTGGGCCATAAGGTCAGAGCCATCGTCAATTACGACCGGTTTTCCGTCCTTCCTCATCTAGTCGAACCGTACATCGCCATGGTCAAGGCGATCACCGAACGCCACTATCTTGACGTCACCCGCTACGCTCGCAGCCCATTTCTGCGCGTGAAGCTTACGGAGGCCTTGACTAAGCAGAAGGTGATAGCGCATCTTTACGAAACTAAGGACGAAGCGGTCAGCCATCTTGCGATAAGCTGAATAAAAACACAGTCCATTACATTAAAGGGGGCCGATGGAGGCCCTTTTTTTATTGCGGCAAGTGCGGGGAAGAAGAATGGCACTGGGGGCATGGACCCGCTGGGCTCGTTATATTTCGGCCTGGGTCGGCGTATTGGCGACCGTCGGGGCGCTGGCCGTCGACGGCGGTTCCGAGCGGGAACTGACCGTCGTAGCGGATGACAACTACCCTCCTTACCTGTTCCGCGACGAACAAGGCAATCTCCGCGGCTACGTCGCCGATCTCTGGCAGCGCTGGTCTCTGCGTACCGGTGTCCGGGTCAACTTGACCGGTAGCGACTGGGCCACGGCCCAGGCCGAGTTCCTCGCCGGCAAAGGACAGGTGATCGATACGATCTTCCGGTCTCCGGAGCGGGGCGAGCAGTACGATTTTTCCCCGCCCTATGCATCCATCCCGGTCAATATCTACGTGCATCGCAGCATCGGCGGAATCGTCGACGCCAAGTCACTGCGAGGC
>SSTA01000185.1 GCA_009469685.1 Azonexaceae bacterium
CCGGCGACGAGGCGGTCCACCGGCAAAGGTTCGAGGATCACCCCGGTAGAGAACGGCAGCACCTGTTGGGCCGTGATACCTAGCAGACCGCCAACCGCCGTGCAGCTTGCCTGGGCGGCCTGCAGACCGGATTCTCCCGTCCCGGCATTGGCGATGCCTGTGTTGATCACCAGGGCACGGATCTCGTTCCCGGTTGCGAGATGCGCGCGGCAAAGTTGAACAGGGGCCGCGCAGAAGCGATTCTGCGTGAATACCCCGGCCACCGCACACCCCGGATCGAGGGCGATGAGAGTGAGATCGCGGCGGTTCTTCTTGCGGATTTCCGCTTGGGCGACCCCAAGGCGGATCCCAGACACGGGGAAAAGCTGGTCGGCGGGAGGTGTTGCGTAATTCACTGGCATTGCGAACCTCGAACGGTGAAGCGAAGCCAGAGGGGGGCGTCAGACCCGCTGGCATCGTGGACAGTTGTCGATTGCGGAAGGGGTAGCACTGAGGCGCGGGCGACAGGGCGAACGCGCCCTTAAGCGAGCTTGCCGTGGCACTGCTTGTACTTCTTGCCGCTCCCGCAGGGACAGGGGTCATTGCGGCCAATCTTGGGTCCGGCCTGGGCGGGCTGCTGCGCAGCTGCCGGCACAGGGTCGCCGCCGCCGGCCAAGGCCTCATCGTAGTCGGCATGCTGATACTGGACGTTCTGGACTTCGCTGTGGGGCGCAGTCTCCTGGACCTCCTCGGGGGACGTGATGTGCACGGTAAAGACGATACGAGTCACTTCGCGACGCACGGAATCCAGCAAATTCTCGAACAGCTCGAAGGCCTCCCGTTTGTACTCCTGCTTCGGGTTCTTCTGGGCATAGCCCCGCAGATGGATGCCCTGACGCAAATGATCCAGTGCGGCCAGATGCTCTCGCCAGTGGGTATCGAGCACCTGGAGCATGACGTTGCGCTCGAAGGGATGGAAGGTAGCGGCGCCGACCAGTTCGACCTTGTCGCGGTAGCTGGCATCGGCCTGGGCGACGATGCGGGCGAGCATTTCCTCGTCGGAAAGGGTGGGCTCGGCCTTGAACCATTCGGCCACCGGCGCCTCGATCTGCAGCGAGGACGCAAGGGCCTGCTCGAGCCCCGCAAGATCCCACTGCTCCTCGACCGATTCGGCGGGCACATGGGCGCGGAAGGTTTCGGCGATGACCGCATGGCGCATCGCGACGATGGTCTCGGAAATATCCTCGGTCTCCAGCAACTCGTTGCGCTGCTGGTAGATGACCTTGCGCTGATCGTTGGCGACATCGTCGTATTCGAGCAATTGCTTGCGGATGTCGAAATTGCGGGCTTCGACCTTGCGCTGAGCGGATTCCAGCGAGCGGGAAACCAGCGGATGCTCGATCGCCTCGCCTTCGGGCATCTTGAGCTTGTCCATGATGGCCCGCAGGCGCTCACCGGCGAAGATGCGCAGCAAAGGATCGTCGAGGGACAGATAGAAGCGCGAGGAGCCGTGATCGCCCTGACGCCCCGAGCGACCCCGCAACTGGTTGTCGATCCGGCGGGACTCGTGACGCTCGGAGCCTATGATATGCAGGCCTCCCGCCGCCAGGACCTGCTCGTGCAGAAACTGCCATTCCGCCCGCTGGGTGGCGATGCCTTGTTCCTTGTCGGCCGCGGGGATGGATTCGTCGTCGCGAATCGCCGCAATCCGTTTCTCGACGTTGCCGCCGAGCACGATGTCGGTTCCCCGGCCGGCCATGTTGGTGGCCACCGTCACCGCGCCGGGCAAGCCGGCTTGGGCGACGATGTCGGCCTCGCGGGCATGCTGCTTGGCGTTGAGCACCTGGTGGGGAATCTTTTCCTTGTTGAGCATGGCCGAAAGGAGTTCGGAATTCTCCACCGAGGTGGTCCCCACCAAGGTCGGCTGGCCGCGCTGAACGCAATCGCGGATATCGGCGATGATGGCGGTGTATTTTTCCTGGGCCGTCTTATACACCAGGTCGTTCATGTCCTTCCGCACCATGGGCCGATGGGTAGGAATGACCACGGTCTCGAGTCCATAGATCTGGTGGAACTCGTAGGCTTCGGTATCGGCAGTGCCGGTCATTCCGGCCAGTTTCCCGTACATGCGGAAATAGTTCTGGAAGGTGATCGAAGCGAGCGTCTGATTCTCGGCCTGGATCTGAACGCCTTCCTTGGCCTCGACCGCCTGATGCAGGCCATCGGACCAGCGGCGCCCTGCCATGAGCCGGCCGGTGAATTCGTCCACGATGACGATTTCGCCCTTTTGCACCACGTAATGCTGATCGCGATGGAACAAGGTCAAAGCACGCAGCGCGGCGTTGAGATGGTGCATGAGGGTGATGTTGGCCGCTTCGTAGAGGCTGCGGCCCTCGGCCAGCAGTCCATGCTCGGCCAGCAGCTGCTCGGCGCGCTCGTAACCGGCTTCCGACAGGTGCACCTGATGGCCCTTCTCGTCCACCCAGTAATCGCCCTCGCCTTCTTCCGTCTCAGCCCGGGAAAGCTTGGGCACGACGTCCTTCATCTGCAGGTAGAGGTCGGTATGATCCTCGGCCTGACCCGAAATGATCAGGGGGGTGCGCGCCTCGTCGATGAGGATCGAATCGACCTCGTCGACGATGGCGTAGTTCAGCTTGCGCTGGACGCGGTCGCCGGCGGAATAGACCATGTTGTCCCGCAGGTAATCGAATCCGAATTCGTTGTTCGTGCCGTAGGTGATATCCGCCGCATAGGCCGCCTGCTTGGTATCGTGATCCATCTGGGAAAGATTCACGCCGACGGTGAGTCCCAGGAAGCGATGCAGACGCCCCATCCATTCGGCGTCGCGGCTGGCCAGATAGTCGTTGACCGTAATGACGTGGACGCCCTTGCCCGAAATGGCATTGAGGTAGGCCGGCAAAGTGGCCACCAGGGTCTTGCCTTCGCCGGTCCGCATTTCGGCAATCTTGCCGTAGTGCAGGACCATCCCGCCTATGAGCTGGACATCGAAATGGCGCATGCCCAATGCCCGCTTACCGGCTTCACGGACCACCGCGAAGGCTTCCGGCAGCAAATCGTCGAGGGATTCGCCTTTGTCGTGGCGCTCGCGGAATTCGGCGGTCTTAGCGCGCAGGTCTTCGTCGGAGAGGCCGGCCAGCGACGGCTCCAGGGCGTTGATGCGCCGGACGGTCGCGGAATATTGCTTGATCAGCCGATCGTTGCGGCTGCCGAAAATCTTTTTGAGTAGACCGGAAATCATCGCAGGAGAATATGGGGGCCGCCAAAACGGCAAAGGGGCGATTCTAGCACGCCCCTCAGCGGCGACGATGACGGCCCCATGGCCGAATGTCGCCGGGAATTCAGCAGGATAGCGCCTTCCGGCTCAGCGCCGGCGGACTTGGGCGTATTCGGCGCCCTGTTTGAGGAACTGGGCTGGGTCCTGGGCAGCACCCAGCATGCGCACCTCGAAATGAAGGTGGGATCCGGTTGAGCGGCCGGTGCTCCCGACTTCCCCGATCCGTTCGCCGTGTTGCACGACTTGCCCGGGCTGGACCAGGGTTTTCGACAAGTGGGCATAGCGAGAGGTGAGCCCTTCGCCATGATCCAGGTCGATCATGTTGCCGAATTCGGGATGGTGTTCGACCGATACCACGACCCCTCCCGCCGCCGCAACGACCGGCGTCCCGGTCTCTGCGACAAAATCGATGCCTTCGTGCATCGCCCGAACGCCAACGATGGGGTCCGAACGATGGCCAAAACCGGATCCGATGGCCGCTTCCTTGACCGGCAGCGTGGTCGGCAGCAGGCGGTCGCGCACTCGCTTTTCGAGCATTTTGGCCTCAAGAACGGCCAATTCCTCGGTCTTGCCATCCACCAGGGTCGCGAGCCGATCGATTTCCCGCTGTAGTTCCGTGGCCGAGAGGGGAGCGGCGATCAACGGGCCACCCTGGCCTGCCTTCCCGA
>SSTA01000026.1 GCA_009469685.1 Azonexaceae bacterium
CCTTCGCCTCCTGCACAAGGAATTCCGCGAGGCTCATGCCCTCCGGAGTCGGAAAGTCCGGGAGGAAATTCTTGCCCAGAGTCAGTTCGATCGAGCAGCGGCGGGCGATCTCGACCGCGTTTTCTAGGGCTTCCGGCAGATCGGCAAAGAGTTCCGCCATCTCCGCCTGGGTCTTGAAATACTGCTCTTCGGTGTAGGGCCGCGGTCGCCGGGTATCGCCCAGCACATAGCCCTCGGCAATGCAGACCCTGGCCTCGTGGGCACGGAAATCGTCGCGTTCGAGAAACTGGACGGGGTGAGTGGCCACCAGGGGGAGACCCAATTCGGCCGCCAGATCGGCGGTCGACTGCACGATCAGCTCCTGCTGTGGCTGACCGTAACGCTGAACTTCGAGATAGAAGGCCCCCGGGAAGAGCGTGCCCCAGGCCAGGGCCCGCTCCCGGGCGAGGTCCAGGTTGCCGTTGGCCAGGGCCTCGCCCACGTCGCCCAGGGGGCCTCCGGAGAGGGCGACGAGACCGTCGCAGCCGGCCTCGCGCAACCAGGAGCGGCGGATTTCCGCCCGGTCGCGGCGCCCCTCGGCCAGGTAGGCGCGGGTAAGCAGCTTGCAGAGCTGAAGGTAGCCCTCCCGGTTGCGCACCAGGAGCAGCAGGCGGCTAGCCCCCTCCGGGGACTCCGGGTCGGCAACCCAGACGTCGGCACCGGCCAGGGGCTTGACGCCGCGTCCCCGGGCCGCGGAGTAGAACTTGACCAGACCGAAGAGGTTGCCGAGGTCGGTGAGCGCAAGGGCCGGCATGCCGTCCGCCGCCGCCCGCCTGACCGCGTCCCCCAGGCGGACGATGCCGTCGGTGACCGAGTATTCGGAATGGAGGCGCAGGTGGACGAAGCGGGGGGAATTCATGGGAATCGATTTTACCCCGGCTAGCGCCCGCCCCCATGGCCAAAGGAAGCGCGGCAACGACGCTCCGTCGACTCGGACCCGCCTCGATCGCTCCTGAAGACTTCGGCGAAACTCAGATCGACGTCGTCAACCGCACCAGCCAATCGGGCGCCACCGAAAGCACCCAGGCTTCGAAGCGTTTGTCGAGGCCGCTGAGGATCAGGAGCCCGAGGAGGAGCATGATGGCACCAAGCCACTGTTTCCCGGCCTTGCCCGCGGCCAGCAGGCGGCCCCGCACCCGCAGCAGGGCCTGGCGGGAAATCACGCCCAGAATGACCAGAGGCAGAGCGGCACCGACGCCAAAGACCGCCATCAGCAAGGTCACCTGCAGCAGATCGCGGCCCTGGCTGGCCAGGGTGATCGCCGCGCCCAGGGTGGGACCGACGCAGGGGCTCCAGACCAAGCCCAGGAGCAGTCCGAGGATGAACTGGCCGGGCAGGCCTTCCAGAGTGACCCGGGAGAGCAGATTCTGGCCGGCCCCCGAGACTCCCGAAGCCGCAGCAGCGAATCGTTCCTGAAGGCGGCTCGACAGGAGGAGGATGCCGAAGGCCAGCAGGAGCACCGCAGCGAAATTGCGCAGAACCGCCTGATCCAGCCCGAGGGCGACGCCGACACTGGCGATCAGCACCCCGACCAGGGTGAAGGACAGCGCGAGCCCCCCCGCCAAGGCGAAGGGTCCGAGCCGATGGGCGGCGATCGCTGTACCCAGCAGAATGGGGATCAAGGGAAGGACGCAGGGCGACAGGGTGGACAACCCCCCCGCTGCAAAGGCAAGACCGAAGGTGGCGACGCTGAAATCCATGGCAATCAGCCGGTTGCCGGGAGCGGCGCAGCGCGCCCCTCCGGATGGGACCGCCGTGCGCCCTTCATGTCAAAGAACCTGCTTGAGGAAGGCGACGATCTTCTCCTTGCGGGTCTCGCCGGTGGAGCGATCGACCTCCTTGCCGCCCTTGTAGAGGATCAGGGTACTCTGCATGGTGGCCTTGACGCTCTTGAGGGCGTTCTTCTGCTTGTCGAAATCGACGGTGAGGGTCGTGATCGGCTTCATTTCCGGCGTGGCCAGGACCTCGCTCAACAAGGGCGCCTGCGCCTTGCAGATCGGGCACCAATCGGCGTGGATGACGACCAGGAAGGGTTTGCCTTCCTTCAGTAGGGTATCGAAGTGAGCCTGGTCGAAGGCATTGCCGGCAGCGGAGGTATTGCCGGCAATGAAGGCCAGGGCGACGACGAAAAGGCGGAATAGCTTGAGCATGGCAGTCTCCAGGTTGCGGTGGGCCGCTCCCGGGAAGCGCGACCAACCTGTTCGTAGGACGGTGCCGAAACCGAATCGTTTCCGCACGCCGTCATTACGGTAGTCGCCGACCGGCCCGGAACCTTACATTCCGGGCGGATATCCGGTCAATTGAGCACCGCGTCGGCGATCAGGCGGCGGATCGAAGTCGCCTCGAAGGGCTTGTCGCAGATGGCGGAAACCCCGGCTTTTTCCACCGCGGCCAGACGTCCCATGTTCTGCTCGCTGGTCACCATGAGGACCGGGACGGCGTTCTGCCAACTCTGGGTGCGGATGTATTCGGTCAGTTCGCGGCCATCCATTTCCGGCATGTTGTAGTCGGTGATGACCAGGTCGACCATGGTGTTCTGGAGACAGGCCACAGCGTCGCGGCCATTGACCGCCTCGGTGATGCGCTCGACCCCCAGTTCCTCCAGAAGGCGGCGCAGATGCCGCCGGGAAGCCACGCTGTCGTCCACCAGCAGGACCCGTAGGCGCTCGAGTTCGGCCGGATCGAGGTCTGCCGAAGGATTGAGGTAGTCGGCGGCGGCATACAGGGCGCGGGCCAACTGATCTTCGGTGAACGGTTTGGCGAGGATGCTGCAGGCTCCGGCCTGGCGGACCGGTTCGAGCACCTGGGGCCGGGTCTCGCTGGAAATGAGGATGAAAGGCACCGCCTCCAGGTAGGGGTCGGCGCGCATGGCGGCGACCAGGTCGGTGCCCGCCTGGTCGGGCAGGTAGAGGCTGCTGATCACCACCCATCCGCGGTCGACGCGGAGCAGGGCCGCAAGTGCTTCCGCCCCGTTGTGGCAGACCTCCGTACTCCCCACCCCCTGGCTGGCGAGCATGCGAGTCACCAGGTGGGCCTGCATGGTCGAAGGCTCGACCAGAACGACGTGAATTTCGGCAAGGTTCGAACTCGTCATGGCGCGCTCCGGAAGGCTGATTCTGAAGTGACTATAGCAGCGGCAGACCACACAGTGGATGTTTTGCGTTCTCCTGGGTGCGAGAACCGCCGGGGGCCAGTGCCCGACAGTGATCGACCGAAATCTGAAATAGCCGCGTCACATCGGCCCGTCAAGATGGAAGAGCTCACATTTCCCCGACCGCAGCCAATTCAAGGAGTCATTCATGCGCATCAGACAATCCGCCCTGGGCCTCGCCGGTGCCCTGGCCGCTCTCTCCCCTCTCGCCTACGGCGGCATCACGCCTTTCGCCAATTTCACCCCCCTGACCGCTACGGTGGCTGCGGGAAGCCTACCGGAAAGCGCGCCCTTCGAACTGGCGCAGAGCCCGTTCAAATTCGTCCAGCAATCCCTGGCCAACCGGGCCAACCAGAATCTGCTCCATCCAGGTTCAAATTCCGGAAACTGGGACATGATCACGGCCAACCAGACCGGACCGGAGGCCGGACGCTACCTCTTCATGCCTTTTGAAACCGGCCAGGGCGGCGTCCAGCGGGTCGACCTCAAGGACAGCAACTATGACACCCGGACGGTGACCATCGTGGCCCCCGGAACCCAGGGCTTCGTGTCCGGCGACGCCTCGCGCTGGACCCCCTGGGGAAGCTACCTTACCGCTGAGGAGTCCTGGGGCTCCGGCAGCACCAAGGGGCGGCTTTTCGAAGTCACCAACGCGGTCAGCGCTGCTGCGAATGCCGGCAACTTCGTCCAGCGCACGATCATACCGCGCGTCTCCCACGAGGGTCTGGCCTTCGACAAGCAGAATGCTTTGTACTTTGTGGACGAACTCAATGGGGGATCCTTGTACAAGTTCGTTTCGAACAATCCTCAGGCCACGAACGGTGACGATTACTTCGCTTCCGGTCAGACCTTCGTCCTGAAGGTCGGGGCCGGAGGACAGTTCGAAGGCACCAGCAACCCGGCGATCACGGGCGCTGCGACGTGGGTCCCCATCACCGATACGACCGGTAAGGCACTCCCGGGGGTTTCCGTGGTCCTGGCCGACGGCACCATCGATGGGCGCGCAACGGCCAAGGCGGTCGGCGCC
>SSTA01000186.1 GCA_009469685.1 Azonexaceae bacterium
CCGAAGATCGATTCCATCACAAGCATGGCCACCAGGAGTTCCCAGGCCTTGGCGCCGACGCCGGCGCCCACGATGCGGGCGTTGAGGAAATACTCCAGCTTGTGGATCACTACCAGGAAGACCAGGGAGGCCACCGCCGCTTCCAGCGAGTGGGAGAGACTGACGATCACGATGACCGCATTCGAGATGAGGTTGCCGAGGACGGGAATGAGTCCGGCCACGAAGGTCACCGCGACCAGCGTCTTGGTCAGGGGGAGGTGGATGCCGAGGAGGGGCAGGGCGAAGGCCAGGTAAACGGCTGTAAAGACCGTATTGACGGCGGAAATCTTCACCTGGGCGAAGACGATCTGGCGAAAGGCGGTGGCGAAGCGGCGGATGCGTTCGGAAAGCGCCGTTGCCAGGGGAGCGCTGTCGGCCTGGGCGCAGGCCTCGCGCAGGGCGGCCATGGCGCCGATGACCATGCCGATGAGGATGTGGGCAAAGGCGTGGCCCGCCTCCTTGCCCAGGGTCTGCAACTCGGCCGCGTGTTCGCGCAGCCAGTGACCGACCGCCTCGCGAATTTGGTCCGTATTGCCGGGGAGCTTGTCGGCCAGCCAGGCCGGGAGCTTGTCCCGGGCGCCTTCGATGATTTCCGCCATTTTGCCCAGGAGGACGGTGAGGCTGCCCTGGTCCGAACGGAAGAAAGCCAGCGCGCCGATAATGGCACCCGTCACGGCGAGCACGACGACGATGGCCAGGAGGATCAACGCAAGCGTCTTGCGCCCGCTGCCCAATCCGCCAGGAAGGCGTGCGGCGAGCCGATGGGTGAGCTCGTAGACCAGCAGCCCCGCGAGCAGAGCCGGCAACAGGTGGAGCGCCAGGATGCCGATCAGGGCGGTCGCCGCGAATACCCAGGCAGCGACGTCGTGGCGGCTGACGGCCATCGCCTTCACGGCTTGGGCTCCGTCGGCGAGGCCTTTGCCGGCATCATGGTCGCCTCCCCTTCCAGGACCACCCGGTCGCCGACGGTGCACACGGTATCGAGAATGACCCGGTTTCGGGCCGGGAAGACCTCGCGCACCGTCGCCGTCGCCCGTACCGTGTCTCCGGGACGAACCGGAGCCTTGAAGCGGAGGCTTTGGGCCACATAGATGCAGCCGGGACCGGGCAGGCGGGTGCCGAGCACAGCGGAGATAAGGCTGGCGGTCAGCATGCCGTGGGCGATGCGGCCTCCGAACGCGGTTCCCTTGGCGTATTCCTCGTCCAGATGGGCGGGATTCACGTCGGTGGAGATTCCCGCGTAAAGGACGATGTCCGCTTCGGTGAGGGTCTTGGCCAGGCTGGCCGTCATGCCGGGCTGGAGTTGATCGACGGTGTAGGTCATGGGCTGTTTTCCGGTTCCGATGGGCAGGATTCGGACTTTACCCATTTGTGATGAAGAGGGAAACGTCCGGGGCAATCCCGAGGGGGCGTCGGACACCTCCTTCAGCTCTCGGGCGTCACCCGGCGCTCGGCAATCCTCGCGCCGGGGACCGATGCGGCCGCCGGAGAATCCTAGAAACGCGATTTCCGGCGTTCCCACCGGCCGACCCGATTATTCGGCGCAACGCTTGGCGATGTGAGCCAAGGCTTCCTCCACCTGGTCGATGAGGATGAGGCACAGGTCTCCGGATTCCAGACGGGCCAGGGCGCTGTCGATGGCCAGGAACTCGCCGCGGATTTCCTCGATGTGATGGGTGCGCTGGGCGTCGGACAGACCGTCGCGCAGCAGCGCCAGGACCTCGCCATCTTCCCGGCCGCGCTGGCAGGCATCCTGATAGAGGATCACCTCGTCGAAGGCGTCGCCGAGAATTTCCGTCTGCTGCCGGATGTCCTCGTCGCGGCGGTCTCCGGCGCCGCTGATGACCACCGAGCGCTTGCCGGCCGGCATGGTGTCGATGGCATTGACCAGGGCCTGGATGGCGTCCGGGTTGTGGCCATAATCGGCGATGAGGGTGGCGCCGCGGTAGTTGAAGACATTGAAGCGGCCGGGCGCGGTCTGGGCGTCGTTGACAAAGCTGGCCAGTCCCGCGGCGATGGTTTCCCAGGGCAGGCCCAGGGCCCAGCCGGCGGCCGTGGCGGCCATGGCATTCTCGACCTGGAAGCCGATGGTGCCGCCCCGGGTGATGGGGACGGAGGCCAACGGAATGCGGTGTTCGTTCTTGCCCTCTGCGCAGACGATGGAATCGCCCTCGGCATAGACCACGCGCTTTCCCTGGGCGCGGTGGGTCGCCATGATGGGTTGGAAGCGGTCCCGGGAGAAGAAGGTGACGTTGCCCGGACAGTTCGCCGCCATGGCCGCCACGTGGGGGTCGGCGGCATTGAGGACGGCGTAGCCGCTCTTGCCCACGTTCTCGACGATGACGCGTTTGACCACCGCCAAGTCCTCGACGGTGGTGATGTAATTGAGGCCCAGGTGATCGCCCATGCCGATATTGGTGACCACGGCCACGTTGCAGCGGTCGAAGCCGAGGCCTTCCCGCAGCACGCCGCCGCGGGCGGTCTCGAACACCGCCGCGTCCACGCCCGGATGGAGCAGCACGTTGCGGGCGCTCCGGGGGCCGCTGCAGTCCCCGCTGTCTATGCGCCGGCCTTCGATATAGACGCCGTCGGTGCTGGTCATGCCGACCCGCTTGCCGTCGCGGGTGAGGATGTTGCCGATCAGGCGGGCGGTCGTGGTCTTGCCGTTGGTGCCGGCCACGGCCACCACCGGGATGCGGGCATCTTCCCCCGGCTCGAACATCATGGAGACGATGGCCTCGCCCACGTTGCGGCCCTTGCCGTAGGAGGGAGACAGGTGCATACGCAGGCCGGGGGCCGCGTTCACCTCGACAATACCGCCGCCTTGCTCTTCCAGGGGCTTGAGGACCGAATCGCAGACCACGTCGATGCCGCAGATGTCCAGACCGACGGTCTGCGCCGCAGCGACGGCACAGGCCGCCAGTTCGGGATGGACATCGTCGGTGACGTCGGTGGCGGTGCCGCCGGTGGACAGGTTGGCGTTGTTGCGCAGGATGACACGGGTACCCTTGGGCGGGACCGAATCGGCGTTCAGTCCCTGCAGAGCGAGGCGCGCCAGGGCGATGTCGTCAAAGCGAATCTTGGTCAGCGAAGTCGCGTGGCCTTCGCCGCGGCGAGGATCGGCATTGACGATTTCGACCAGCTGACGGACGGTGTGCTCGCCGTCGCCGATCACCTGTGGCGGTTCTCGCCGGGCGGCGGCGATGAGCTTGTCGCCGATGACCAGGAAGCGAAAGTCGTGGCCGGGAAGGTAGCGCTCCACAAGAATGTCGTCACGGAATTCGACGGCGGTCTCGTAGGCCGCCATGACTTCCTCCCGGGTGCGGATATTGACCGAAATGCCTTTGCCTTGGTTTCCATCCCGGGGCTTGACCACCACCGGCCCGCCGATTTCCTGGGCCGCGGCCCAGGCATCCTCGGCATCGGTGACCGGGCGGCCGAGGGGCACCGCAACGCCGGCCGCGTGAAGCAATTGTTTGGTCAGTTCCTTGTCCTGGGCGATGGATTCGGCGATGGCGCTGCTCATGTCGGTCTCGGCGGCCTGGATGCGGCGCTGCTGGCTACCCCAGCCGAATTGCACCAGACTGCCCTGGGTGAGCCTCCGGTAGGGAATGCCGCGGGCTACGGCGGCGGCGACGATCGAACCGGTGGAAGGGCCAAGCCGGACGTCTTCGTCGAGGTCCTTGAGGCGGTACAGGGCGTCCGCAAGGTCGAAAGGCTCGTTCTTCAGCGCGGCGTTGACCAGTTGCTCGGCAAGTTCGAAGGCCAGCCGGCCGACGTCTTCTTCGCTGTATTCGACGACCACCTGAAAGGTGCCCGATTCTATGGTTTCCGAGGTCCGGCTGAAGGTCACCGGACAGCCCGCCTGGGCCTGGAGGCCGAGGGCGGCGAATTCCAGGGTGTGAGCCAGGGAAATCACCTCGTCATGGCCGGTGACGTTGAGGAAATCGATTTCGGGAAAGCGCTCCCGGAGGCGGGCTTCGAAGCCGGGCAGAGCGTCGATGGAGCGCTCGGCCTCGGCGCACTCGACGATGGCCTGGATGGCGGTGTGGCGGCTCCACAGGTTGGGGCCGCGCAGGGCTCGAATGCGTGAGACTTCCATGGATCGTTGTTCCTCTCTCGGATCAATTCTTCTTTTGGCGCCGGGGGCTGGCCTGGGTTTCCTGCTCGAAGGTCTTGACGCCGGCAGCGAGCAGTTCGAGCGGAACGTCGAGGGCCCAGCCGGCAGCCACCGCCGCCAGGGCGTTCTCGAGGCGGAAGACTTCCTCTCCCTGACGCAGGGTGGGGACATCGGCCAATCGGGCGAGGCGTGTCTCGGTATTGCCGGTGGCCAGGATCAACTCTTCCCGGCGGGCGAACACGGCCCGGCCGCCCTTGCCGATGTGGGTGGCCACCACCGGATTGGCGTCGCTGGCCGCGAAGAAGATGACCTCGCCGTCACAGAGCTCGGACATCTCGACCAGTTGTGGGTCGGCGGCATTGAGCACCGCGGCGCCCCCCTTGAGGATCACGTCTACCTGGGTGCGAAAGACCTTGTAGAGCATTTCGTGGTCGTCGATGGCGTAATCCAGATGCTGCTCTTCCGGGTCCAGGTTGGTGACCACGCCGACCTGGCAACGGTCGTAGGCCAGGCCCTCGCCGAGGATGGCGCGGGCGCCGTTTTCGAAGATGGCTAGCTCTACGGCCCGGTTGAGCAGTACACGGCGAGCCGGTGCCCAATGGGAGGCGTCGGTTTTCTGGACGTGGCGCTGGTCGAGGAAGAGGCCGTCGGAGGAGGCGAGCGCAACATACTTGCCGGAAAGCAGGGTCAGATGGCGAAGAAAGCGGGCGACCGCAGTCTTACCCTTGGAGCCGGTGATGCCGACGATGGGAATGCGCCCCGTCTGCCCTTCGGGAAACAGGTGGCCGACGATGGACTTGCCCACCGGCCGCGGCTCGCCGACGGCGGGTTTGAGATGCATGAGCAGGCTGGGTCCGGCATTGACTTCGACGATGGCGCCGCCCTGGTCGAGCAGGGGTTTGGAAATATCCTCGGCCACCAGGTCGATGCCGGCAATGTCGAGGCCGACGATGCGCGCGGCGAGGGCGGCGAGGGCGGCATTGTCGGGATGGACTAGATCGGTGACGTCGAAGGCGTGGTTGGCGTTGCGCTGGATCAGCACTTCCTTGCCGCTGGGCGGGACGGAATCCCCCTCCAGGCCCTGGCGGGACAGTTCCATGACGGCAGCGGAATCGAGGCGGATGAGAGATAGGGGGTGCAGCTCCGTCTGGCCACGGCGGGGATCCGAATTGATCTGGCTCTCGATCAGTTCGCGCACCGTGGATACGCCGTCCCCGACGACGCATACCACGTCGCCGCGGCAGGCGGCGGCCAGCGTGCCGCCGACCACCAGCAGACGGTGCTCGGTGCCGGGGATCGAGCGTTCTACCAGGACGCCGCTGCCCTCCTCCAGCGCCACGGCGTAGGCCTGTTCGATTTCTTCGCGGGTCTTGACGTCGATGAACACGCCGCGGCCGTGGTTGCCGTCTGTGGGTTTGACGCACACCGGCAGGCCGATATCCACGGCGGCTTCCCAGGCGTCTTCGGGACTATTCACCTCGCGGCCTTCGGGCACGGGAACGCCGCAGGACGATAGCAGGAATTTGGTCAGATCCTTGTCCCGGGAGATGGTCTCGGCGATGGCGCTGGTGCGGTCGGTCTCCGCGGTCCAGATGCGGCGCAGGGCCGCACCGTAGCCGATCTGCACCAGGTTGGCGTCGGGAATCAGGCGGATGGTGGGGATGTCGCGGTCGTCGGCGGCGTCGACGATGCTGGCCGTACTGGGGCCGAGGCAGAGGGAATCTGCCATGTCCGAGAGGCGTTCAACGGTGCCGGCGACATCGAATGGTTTGTCTTCGATGGCGGCCATGACCAGATCCCGGGCCGCGTGCAGGGCGGCGCGGGTAACATCCTCCTGCCAGGCCCGCACGACCACCTTGTACACACCGCGGCGACCGCCGTCGCGGGCCTTGCCGAAGCCGCCGGGCAGACCGGCAAGATTCTGCAATTCGAGAGTGACGTGCTCGAGGATGTGTCCCGGCCAGGTGCCCTCCTGGAGCCGGCGTAGGAAACCGCCGCGCTCTTCGTAACTGCAGCGGTGTTCCACCAGGGAGGGCAGCCAGGCAGTAAGGCGCTCGTAAAAGCCGGGAATGGTGTTGGAGGGAGCGTCCTCCAGGTCATGGATGTCGATCAGTGCTTCCAGCACCGGGCGATAGGTCCACATGCTGGGGCCGTTCAGGTGCGTGATCTTGAGGAATTCGATTTCTCTCTTGCTCATGGATTCTTGGTTTCCGCAGAGGCTTCGGCTGAGGCGGGCGCCGGTCCCCGCTTAACGTGTCGGTGCGCGAACCGGATTACCCGAAGGCGTAATGATCCTGCAAAGCGGCGGCGAATGCCACGCTACAGGAAACGATCGAGCAGCCGGCGGCTTTGACGGTCCAGGAGGCCCAGGTCCCGGATCAGGTACTGGATTCCGTTGCTGTCGGCGATCATCAGCATGGTCTGCGATAGGCGGCGGATGTCTTCCTCTCCCTTCAACACCAGGGCACAGGGTCCGCGGTCGGTGTCCACCTGCCAGGTGCTGGGGGTGGCGAAGCTGGAGACGTCCCTGAGGGCGCGGATTTCCGGGACGAATTCGCGGCTGCCCAGTTCTTCTTCCACCAGTGCCCTTTGGGCGGCGGGTAGTTCGGCAAGGCGGTCGATCCAGGCGCGCTCGTGGCCGTCGCCATCAACCAGGGAAATGCCACGGTCCGGCTCGGCAATGGGAAAGGCACGGACCGGGACCACTTCCTGGGGGCCTTCGGGCGTGGCGAGGATGAGGCGGCCGAAGGCGCTGCGCGAGAGTTGCAGGTCGGTGGGGCTCATGCCGTGTGCTCCTTGACCGGTGTCGGGACGCTGGAAAGTTCCAGTTCGGTGTCGACGTTGCGGGCCTGGGCCTGGTAGAGGCGGTAGTAATGGCCCTCCTGGGCCATCAACGCGTCGTGGCTGCCGACTTCGACGATCTGGCCGCGGTCCATGGCCACCAGGCGATCCGCCTTGCGCAGCGTCGACAGGCGGTGGGCGATGGCGATGGTGGTACGGCCGCGCACGAGGTTGTCCAGGGCCTTCTGGATTTCTTTCTCGGTTTCGGTATCGACGGACGAGGTGGCCTCGTCGAGGATGAGGATCTTGGGGTCGATGAGCAGGGCTCGGGCGATGGAAATGCGCTGGCGCTCGCCGCCGGAGAGGCCCTGGCCGCGCTCGCCGACCAGCGAGTCGTAACCGTGGGGCAGGCGCAGGATGAACTCGTGGGCGTGGGCGGCGCGGGCGGCGGCGATGATCTCGTCCCGGCTGGCGTCCGGCTTGCCATAGGCGATGTTCTCGGCGATGGTGCCGAAGAAGAGGAAGGGCTCTTGCAATACCAGGCCGATATTGCGGCGGAACTCGGCCACCGGCACCGAGCGCACATCGACGCCGTCAATCAGCACGGCGCCTTCGGTGACGTCATAGAAGCGGCAGATCAGATTCACCAGGGTACTTTTGCCTGAACCTGAGTGGCCCACCAGACCGATCATTTCGCCGGGATGGATGGTCAGGCTGACGTCCCGGGTGACGGCGCGGGTGCCGTAGCGGAAGCCGCAGCTCCGCAATTCGATCTCGCCTCGCACGGACTTGAGATGTACCGGGTGGGTCGGCTCCGGCACGCTGGAGACGTGGTCGAGGATGTCGAAGATGCGCTTGGCGCCGGCCGCCGCCTTTTGCGTCACCGAAACGATGCGGCTCATGGAATCGAGCCGGGTGTAGAAACGGCTGATGTAGGCGAGGAAGGCGGTCAGGACGCCGACGGTGATCTCCCCCTTGCTGATCTGCCAGATGCCGAAGCCCCACACCACCAGCAGGCCGATTTCGGTGAGGAGCGTCACGGTGGGGCCGAACAGGGACCAGGTCTTGTTGATGCGGTCGTTCAGCGCCAGGTTGTGATAATTGGCCTCGCGGAAGCGGGCCGCCTCGCGCTTTTCCTGGGCAAAGGCCTTGACCACGCGGATGCCGGGGATGACGTCGGCCAGCACGTTGGTCACCTCGGCCCAGATGCGGTCCACCTTCTCGAAGCCGGTGCGCAGGCGATCCCGCACCAGATGGATCATCCAGGCGATGAGGGGCAGGGGGAGAAGGGTGACCAGGGCCAGCCAGGGGTGGATGGAAAACAGGATGATCGCGGTGAGGGCGATCATCAGCACGTCGGTCGCAAAATCGAGGAGGTGCAGGGAGAGGAAGACGTTGATGCGATCCGTCTCCGAGCCGATGCGGGCCATCAGGTCGCCGGTGCGTTTTCCCCCGAAGTATTCGAGGGACAGTTGCAGCAAGTGCTCGAAGGTCGTGGTTCTGAGGTCGCGACCGATGCGCTCGGAGACCAGGGCCAGGATGTAGGTGCGCGCCCAGCCCAGGCTCCAGGCGACCAGGGCGGCGCCCAGCAGGCCGCCGAGGTACATCGTGACCAGGCCGACGTCGATGGGCTTGCCGTTCTGAAAGGGAATCAGCACGTTGTCCATCAAGGGCATAGTCAGGTAGGGCGGCACCAGGGTGGCGGCGGTGGACGCCAAGGTGAGCAGGAATCCGGCCAGGAGTTGCCCCCGGTAGGGTTGGGCGAAGCGCCACAGGCGAAAAAGTGTCCAGGTGGAGGGCGGGGTCGAGGTTTCCCGGGTGCAGATCGGACATTCTTCGACACCGGGTTCCAGGGGGGCCTTGCACTTGGGGCAGACGAATTCATCCGGCTGGGCGACGGGGCGGCCGGTCAGCCGGCTTGCCCGGCGTTCTTCGAACTCCCGCTGCAGCTTGAGAGCCGCGACGTTGTGGGCCAGGGTATACCGCCAGCAGCCCAGCCTCCCCGCTTGGTCAGCCAATTCCAGAGTGCCGACCCCGGCGTGGTCGTGGTGCGCCAAGTTGAGCTCCGCGCTGAAGTCCCAGGCCTGCCAGTCGTCATTTTCCGGGTCGCAGGCCAGCAGGCGGGCGTCGGTGACCACGAGGAGGCCTGGACGGAAGCGCAGGCGGAGGTCGAGGTCGATCTCCAACCAGGCACACAGGGTTTCACCGGCTGCCAGCCGAGCGGTGACGGCGTCGCGCCAGGCGGGGGGCAGGGGATCGGTGGGAGCGTCGGGGGTGCGACCGTCGGTCATGGTTTTTTTTTGGCACCCAGGGCGCCGGCGTGGGGAGGGCTGAAGTATACCGGAGGCCGGTGGTGCACCTCGGACAACGCCCGGAGTGCCCAAATGGCTGACAGGCCAGGGACCCACGCCTGACCGCAGCAGGGGCGCGGGGCAGCGCAAGAGGGTGACAGCCTCCTGGGTTCACTGCAAAAGCACCGCAGGAAAAAGGATCCGCGCGATTTTTCGCGCCGGCTAGGGGCACGGGCTGTGGCTCGCGCACGCCGGAATCAAATTTTCGACAGGGGATGGGTTTGATATTCGGCGACGAAAAGGGCCTGCGTTCGTTTTTCGATTGACCCGGGTCAAGGCTATTCTTGCAGCTCTGCCGTTGAATAGCGGCGTTTCCCAGGCGAGTTCCCCTATGTTCCGCATTTCCCAATACATGGCCGAAGTGGCTGACCCCACCCCCCTCGGCCCCAAGCGCAACCCGCCGGGGCCGGTGGTGATCTGGAACTTGATTCGCCGCTGCAACCTCACGTGCAAGCACTGCTATTCCATCTCCGCCGACACCAACTTTCCCGGAGAACTGTCCACCGATCAGGTCTATACGGTCATGGACGACCTCAAGGGGTTCAGGGTGCCTGTGCTCATCCTTTCCGGAGGCGAGCCCCTCCTGCGGCCGGACATTTTTGAAGTCGCCAAGCGGGCCAAGGCAATGGGCTTCTATGTGGGTCTGTCCTCCAACGGCACCCTGATCACCGAAGAGAACATCGCTAAGATCGCCGAGTGCGACTTCAATTACGTGGGGGTTTCCCTGGACGGCCTGGGGGCCACCCACGACAAGTTCCGCCGCCTGGAAGGGGCGTTCGAAGCTTCCCTGAAGGGTATCCGTCTTTGCCGCGACCTCGGGCTCAAGATCGGCGTGCGCTTCACGATGACCCAGGACAACGCCCACGACCTGCCGGGCTTGCTGAAGCTCGTGGAGGAGGAACGCATCGACCGCTTCTACTTCTCCCACCTCAACTACGCCGGCCGCGGCAACAAGAACCGCAAGGATGACGCCCGGCACCAGCTCACCCGCTGGGCCATGGATCTCCTTTTCGAGACCTGCTGGGACTACCACCAGCGGGGACTGGAGAAGGAATTCACCACCGGCAACAACGACGCCGACGGCGTCTACTTCCTGCACTGGGTGCGCCGTCGCTTCCCGGAAAAAGCTGCCCATGTCGAAGCCAAGCTGCGCCAGTGGGGCGGCAATTCGTCGGGTATCAACGTGGCCAATATCGACAATCTGGGCAACGTGCACCCGGACACCATGTGGTGGCATTACACCTTGGGCAACGTCAAGGAGCGGCCCTTTTCGCAAATCTGGCCCGATACCGCCGACCCCCTCATGGCGGGCCTCAAGCAGTATCCGCGGGCGGTCAAGGGACGCTGCGGAACCTGTGCCTACCTGCCGATCTGCAATGGCAACACCCGGGTTCGGGCGCAGCAGATGACCGGCGACCCCTGGGCGGAAGACCCGGGCTGCTACCTGGACGATGGGGAGATCGCCGCATGATCGACGGGAGGTTCTTCGCAGTCGCCGGTCTTGCCGCCTCCTTGCTGGTGGCCCTGGCCAATCTGGCCCAAGCGGCCGACGCCCCGGCCAATTTCAAGCAGCACTGCGCAGCTTGCCACGGCGCTGACCGCCTGGGCGGCATCGGCCCCGCACTGCTACCGGAGAACCTTGCGCGCCTGCGCAAGGCCGAAGCCGAGAAGGTCCTGCGCGAAGGCCGTGCCGCGACCCAGATGCCGGCCTTCGGCCAGCTGTTGGCGGCCGACGAGATCAAGGCTCTGGTGGAGTACGCCTACACTCCCATCAAGCCCGTGCCTGCCTGGGGTGAGGCCGAGATCAGAGCGTCCCGCGCCGTCTATCACGCCCCCGGCAGTCTGCCGGACACCCCCGCTTTTGCCGCCGATCCGCTCAACCTCTTCGTCGTGGTGGAGTCCGGCGATCATCACGTTTCTGTCCTGGACGGGGACAAACTGGAGCCTATCCATCGCTTCCAATCGCGTTTCGCCCTCCATGGCGGCCCCAAATTCACCCCGGACGGGCGCTACGTCTTCTTCGCCTCCCGCGACGGCTGGATCACCAAGTTCGACCTGTGGAACCTCAAGGTGGTGGCCGAGGTGCGGGCCGGAATCAACACGCGCAATGCGGCGGTTTCCGGAGACGGCAAGTGGGTCGCAGTGGCCAACTACCTGCCCCACAGCCTGGTCATTCTCGACGCCGACCTGAACCTGAAAAAGATTCTCCCGGTCAGGGACAAGGACGGCAAGGCCAGCTCCCGCGTCTCGGCCGTCTACGACGCCTCGCCGCGGCGGAGCTTCGTGGCGGCCCTGAAGGACGTCAAGGAAGTGTGGGAGGTCTCCTACGATCCCAAGGCGCCGGACGTTCCCATCGGCGTCATCCACGACTTCAAATACAAGGAGGGCGCCTTTGTCGAGGGCTTCCTCAACCCGCAGCGGACTTTCCTCGACGATTACCTCGATGATTTCTATTTCACCCAGGGCTACGACGAACTGATGGGCGCCTCGCGCAACGACGCCAAGGCCGCCGTCACCGGTCAGGTGGTCAACCTGGATGCGCGGAAGAAGATCGCCGATCTTGAGTTGCCCGGCATGCCCCACCTGGGTTCCGGCATCAGCTGGCAGTGGCAGGGCAAGACCGTGATGGCCACGCCCAACCTCAACGAGGGGGTCATCAGCATCATCGACATGGCCACCTGGAAGACCGTGAAGCAAATCAAGACCCGGGGCCCCGGCTTCTTCATGCGCAGCCACGAAAACAGCCGCTACGCCTGGACCGACTCGATGATGAGCAAGGAATTCAAGGACACCATGCAGATCATCGACAAGGAGACGCTGGAGATCGTCGCCGAATTGAAACCCGAACCGGGCAAGACCTTCGCCCACGTCGAATTCACCAAGGACGGCCGCTATGTGCTCGCCAGCCTGTGGGAGGACGACGGCGCCCTGATCATCTACGACGCCGCGACCCTGAAGGAAGTGAAACGCCTGCCGATGCGCAAACCCGTGGGCAAGTACAACGTCTGGAACAAGATCACCAAGTCGGAGGGGACCAGCCACTGATGCTGGCCGAACCCGCCGGTGCCTCCGTTTTCCTGGGCCCCCTCGCCCAGGAACTGTTGAGCGCCGTCTGCCCGGATGCGGTGCGCTATGAAATCGCGACCCTTCTGGCCGATTCGTGTTCGATCGGCCTGCTCGACCGGGAACGTCCGGCGGGATGGGAGGACTTCGTCGATCGCGTCCAACTGGCGGCGCTCCGAGGCTCCGGGTGGAACGTGGACACAATACGGCAGTCCGTTGCCCTGGCCAACCTGGACTGGCGAGACTTGCTCGTACAAGCGGATTTCGCTGCGGACCTCTCTGCCCATCGGCATTGGCAGGTCAGCGCGCTGCGCAGCGGCAGTATCGTCTGAAAGTCCGGAGCGGGGGGCTCGACCCGTGCCGAATGATGGTGGAATGGTCCGTGTGGGTACGCTAGCTAGACGAAGCGCAGCGGTCCTGCCTCGCCGTGCCGAAGAGTCGGCGCATCGAGTGGATACGGCGAGTAGGCCCAACAACGCCAGGATCATTTTGTTCGTGTTTCTTGGAGCGACAGTTTTGGCGTTTGGTGACAGCCGGATGCCAGGATTGGCGCTACTACCGTCACGACTTGCTCGACGGCCATCCCGGATTGCCTCGGGGCATGGCGCGGATTCCGTGACCCGGCGAAGGTCGGTGCAGCGTCGCCCAGACGGCGACATGGTCCACGCCGCAGCGGCACGAGTCTTGCTGAAACTCCATTGCCGCATCCCGGCGTAGTTGTCGGGACGACGGTATTCACAAGCAAAGGGAGACTCGTCATGGCCTGGCAATTGCTCTTCACTTCCGACATCGGACTGCTCAGCCTGTTCACCATCGCCTTCATCCTGGTGATGGGCGCCTACATCGGCCGCTACGCGGTCAAGCACATGCGGGAGGACGCGGGGGCCGTCAACGCCCGCCGCGCAAGCGGCACCCAGTAGTTTCGGTCGCCGCCCGGGCAGTGGCCGCACCCGGTTCATGCCGCTGAACCCGAGCCATGGATGGAAAGGGCCTAGCGGGGCGCGTCGCCGCTCCCGGGCGGGGTTTCCCGATAACCGATGCGTCCGTCGCTGCCTGTCACGGGATAGAGCACGAAGGGCACCGTCGTGACCGGGTCCTGGCCGGGCCGAGTGACGTGGACCACCAGTCTTTCGGCGGAGACGGGGCTGGCTGTGGACACGGGACCGAAATCGAAGACTGCGCCCGCCGATCGCGGACCGCCAAAAGCGCGGTCGGCACCCATCGAGCCCCAGGCCGTGCGGGGGATCTGATCGGGGGAGAGGAGGCCGCTTCCCAGCAACTGGGAACCGCTGCCCCATTCGCGCCAGCCGGTGTCGTGGGTCATCCGCCAGGGGCCGCCGTTGACGCTTTCGTAACGCCGTATGCGAATCTTGGCCCACCAGTCTTCCCAGATTTCGTAGTGCTGCCATTCCGACGGCTCGGCGACCTGCAGGTGGCAACTGCCGTCCGCCTGGGGCTGGAGGCGCTCCAGGGTGGCGTAATGAACGACGCCCTTGTCCTCAGCCTTGTCCACGGCGATGCTGACCAGCAGCTTGCCGTCGGGGCGGGTCTGGCCGCCGACCTTGATCGCCGTACCGGTTTCGGGATGGGTGAACAGGCGTTTGTCGCGGATGGGGTCATCGGCCAGGGGCGGGTTGCCGTCGTCCGAGCCGCCACCGAGCGGGCTGCCGCGTCCTCCGGATTTGCCTCCGCGTCCGCCCAGCAGGCCACCCAGGAGACTGATGGCGGCTTTCCCGACCTCCGCCGCCTTTTGCTCGCCTCCGTAGCCGAACTGGTCCCGAGGGCCGAGGGTGGCCGGTTTGACCGGCGGGAAGGTACAACCGCCGCCGGGCAGTGCTCCGGTTCCGGCGGGAGCATCGTCGACGACGCCACGGCAGCGTTTGAGGCAGGCTTCCAACTCGGCCTGGAGTCGACGCAGTTCTGACGCCAATCGCCGCTTCTCCTTGAGGGCGTTTCCGAGCTGCTCGTCCAGACGCGCGCTTTCGGCCTGCAGGTCGGCCAGGTTCTTGCGGGCGGCCTCGATCTTGGCGCGGATCTCGCTGGCATTGCGGCTACGCGGGTAGGTGTAGCTGTCGATGACCTCACCCTTCGCATCCCGCACGGTGACATGGACCTGGCCGTCACCCTGGGTGGCGTCGTAGTCCTTGGTCACGCCTGTATCGGGATCGGTCCCCGACGCGGTCCACTCGCCCTTGTCCTGCTCGCGCTGGAGATCCTTGAGGCGCGCTTCCTCGGTGGCCCGCTTGCGGCGGTTATCCTCCGCCGCCTGGCGCAGTCCGGCAATGCGGGCATCGGCCTCCGTCATGGCCTGTTCGGTAGCGGTGATCTGGGCGGCGATGGGGTCGCACTCGGGGCAGGGCACGGGGCCGGCCGGGGTAGGGCCATCGCCGGGCGGCGGCTGCACCGGGGGCGGTTCGGGAGGCTGAGGGGGCGGCGGAGGGGGCGGTGGCTGGGTATGAGTCCGCCTGCAGCAGGCCGCCGCTGCCGGGGTCATGTCATAGCGCAGGGTTCCCTCGACATTCTGCCGCCAGCGGCCGTACTGGTGGAAACTGGTGCCGAACCAGCCCAGGGGATTGATCCTCTTGAGCAGGCCGGTTCCCCCGGTGCCCGAGCTGATGCTGAAGTTGTAATTGTCGTAGATCGTGAAATGGACGTCGCAGTGATACTCGGTCTCCTCCCGGAAGCCCGATTCGCTACCCGCCTCCGGAATGCAGCAGCGCCGCGGGCCGACCTGGCAGGTGGCTTCCCAGAAGACGCTGAAGGAGCCGATGGCCAGGTGCACGCTGAAACTGTAGTCGTCGCCCATGACGATTTCGCGGCCACGATTGGAATAGGTTCCGGACTGGCCGCAGGCGAGCCGGTTCTTCATGGCGACCGCGTTGTTCTTGACTTCGTTCTTGGCGATCTGGATGGCGGCTTCCACCTGGCCTTGCTGGCGCAAGGCGTCGACGAAGTACTTGCTCAGTATCAGGGTGTCGGTTTCCTGGGGGCGCGGAAGGTCGAAGAAGTCCGCCGCTTCGCCGAAAGCCCGCAGCATTCCCGTTGGGTCGGCGTATTTGCTGGGGCCGGCGCCGCCCCAATTGATTCCCCGGTCGTACCCCGGTACCGCGTTGTAGAACCCTTGCAGCCAGGAAGCGACCAGGAACTCGTCGCGCAGGACATGGGGCATGTAAAAGACCTTGCCCGGTACGGTCGGGGGGACAGGGCCGCCGGGGTTGAAATCCTGCGACAGCGGCGGGGCGGGTTGGGCGCAGGTATCCTCCCCCCAGGCCGGATTCTGGGCCAGGACCAGCCAGGCGAACGCCAGGGCGGCCGCCCAACGGAAAGATCTTGCCTTCGACCGGACGAAATCACTGACCATGCTCGTCTCCCCCGCCTGCCGGCGCTCCTGTCCGCTCATACTACTCCAGCCCGAGCAGAGGGGTAAGGAGGCCGAAACGCCGGGTCTTTGGCAGATTCGGAGCGACGCCGTCCGGTTGATGTCGCCCGTGCCGGATTCGGTGCATTGCCCGGCAGGCGGGAAACTTTGTCAGAATTCCAACTCCCATGATCGCCGATGATCCTCCGCTGCCCCCCATGACTGCTTCCCGTCAGATTGTCCTCGTGCTCGCCGCAAGCTGGCGGGCAACGTCCGGCACGCTTTGGCGCTTCACCCGAACGGATCTCCTCGGTCCGTGGTTGCCGGTGGCGCTGCCGGTCACCGTGAGTCTCGGTCGGGGCGGGCTCGCCTGGGGGTGCGGCCAGGAGTTCATGCGAGCGATGGAAATGCCGCGGAAACGGGAGGGCGATGGCTGCTCCCCCGCCGGGGTTTTTCCCATTACCGCCTTGTTCGGTGCCGCACCCGCGAGCGAACTGTTTGGGACAGCACGCTTGCCCTATATATGGGCGACTCCGGCCATGAAGTGCATCGACGATCCCGATTCCCGGCACTACAACCGCATCGTCGACGCTTCGCAGGGGGTTCCCGACTGGCGTTCATGCGAGGACTTGCGGCGCCAGGACGGCCGCTACGAATTCGGTGCCGTGGTCGGTTACAACGGTGATCCTGCGGTGGCGGGGGCGGGTTCGTGCATATTCCTGCATGTCCGGGAGGCGCCGGGAGTGCCGACGGCGGGGTGCACGGCGCTGCCACGGGAAGACATGCTGGACCTGATCCGCTGGCTGGATCGGGAGCAGGCACCTTTGCTGGTGCAACTGCCGCACGCCGAATATCCCCGGCTCCGGGAGTCCTGGGGGCTGCCGCAGCTTGCGGATTGCGGCGGGGCGCCAGTCGCATCGTAAGCATCCGCTTGGGAGACAGCCATGGAACCTTGCCCCTGGTGTACCGGATTCGAGTTGTACCGTCAGTATCACGATGAGGAGTGGGGCGTCCCGCTGCGCGACGACCGTGCGCTCTTCGAATTGCTGATCCTCGAAGGCGCTCAGGCCGGTCTCTCCTGGTCCACGATCCTGAAGAAGCGCGCCCGCTATCGCCTGGTCTTCGACGGCTTCGATCCGCTCCGGATAGCCGGCTACGATGAAGGCAAGGTTGCCGCCCTGTTGGCCGATCCGGGCATCGTACGCAACCGGGCCAAGGTTGCGGCCGCCATCGGCAACGCGCGCGCCTATCTCGCCCTCGCCGAAAGTGGGCTGGCCTTCGGCGATTGGCTCTGGTCCTTCGTCGGCGGCGCTCCGCGGCAAAATGCGTGGATATCCCTCTCCGAGGTGCCGGTCCGCACATCCCAATCCGACGCCATGAGTAAGGCCCTCGTCCGGGCCGGTTTCAAATTTGTCGGATCGACGATTTGCTACGCCTTCATGCAAGCCGCGGGCATGGTGAACGATCATCTGGTGAGTTGTCCCCGGCATGCGGTGGTGCGCGATCTGGGGCGCTGATCACGGGTCTTGCCCTTCAGTGAAGATTTTTCCCGGGGCACTCGCCCGCGTGCTCGAGCACCGACCTTCGAAGGCGAGCCCTGGTGAGCGATGCCGATAATCCGGGCGGGCCGGGGCGGATTCGAGCGGGATCGATTGAACCGAATCCGGCTCCCAGGGTCTGCCTGAACGGACTACAGCTCAACCGCCCTGAGGCATCGCATGGCCCCCCAACCCCTACGCATGCTCCTGCGGCAATCCGGCTTCCTTTATTTCTGGTGTTCGCGCCTCGCGGCGATGATGGCCAATCAGATGCTCATGGTGGCCGTCGGCTGGCAGATGTACGACTTGACCGGGAGTGCCTGGGACCTGGGTCTGGTCGGCCTTTTCCAATTCGTTCCGGCCCTGCTGCTCACCCTGCCGGCGGGCCACGTCGCCGATCGAATCCATCGCGGCCGCATTTTTTCTGCCTGCATGTTCTCCCAGGCCGTCGTGGCCCTGGTCCTATTGTTCGCCACCACGCGGGGATTCGCATCCCGCGATCTCATACTCGGACTCTCGGTCATCCTCGGGGTGGCGCGCGCCTTTCAGATGCCGGCGCAGCAGGCCATCATTCCCCTCTTGGTTCCGGAGACCCTGCTGGGCCGGGCCATCGCCCTCAGCGCCAGCGGCATGCAGGCAGCAATCGTGCTCGGGCCCGCTCTTGGCGGAATCCTCTACGCCACGGGCGGGGCGAAGGTCTATCTGGCGTGTACGGCGCTGCTTCTGGTGGCGGCCCTGCTTGTTCTGGCGGTTCGCTATGCCCATAACCCCCCGGCGGAGCTGCCTTCTCTGGAAAATCTGTTTGCCGGAGTGCACTTCGTCTGGCACAACAAGACGCTGCTGGGCGCCATATCGCTGGATCTCTTCGCCATGCTGCTGGGGGGGGCGACTGCCTTGCTGCCCATGTATGCGAAGGACATCCTGCACGTCGGTCCGCAAGGCCTTGGTCTGCTGCGCGCCGCGCCGGCGGCCGGCGCGCTGCTCATGTCACTCTTGTGGCTGCGTTGGCCCCTGGAAAGGCGGGCGGGAGGAGTCCTGCTCACGGCTGTTGCCGTTTTCGGGGCGGCCACGGTGGTTTTCGGCCTCTCCGAGACCTACTGGATTTCCCTGCTGGCCCTCGCCTTGACCGGTGCTGCCGACAATGTCAGCGTCGTCGTGCGCCAGACCCTGGTCCAGGTGGAAACCCCCGATCGAATCCGGGGCCGGGTCTCGGCGGTCAATTCGATCTTCATCGGCGCGTCCAATCAATTGGGCGAATTCGAATCCGGCGCCACGGCGGCCCTTCTCGGCCCAGTGGGATCGGTCGTCCTGGGGGGCGCGGGCACCTTGCTCGTGGCCCTGGCCTGGCGCCGCCTCTTTCCTTCGCTGGCCCGACGGGATCGCCTCTACGACGCGACGCCCGTGAACGGGGCCGGGCCCCTCGCCTAAAGTCGCGTCCGGAAGGGCAGCGCGCGCGGAATGCCGGAGCGGCGGGTGGCCTCGGAAGCGCTTATGGTGCAGTGCAGCAAAATCGGTTATCCTTGTGCCTGTGATCAACTCTTTTCCGGCGCGAGGCCGAGCCCTCGACCGCTCGTGCCGGCCCTTCGAAATGCTGACCTACGACGAGATCGAACACTTCGACGAGCGCAAGTCCAGCTACCTGCTTGACGCGCCGCCCATCGCTTCGGCCAAAGACAAGAAGCGACCCGCGGAAAAGGCTGCCCGCACCAGGGGTACCCGGAATCGTGTGGCCAAGGCCGTCATCGATCAAGCGCCCACCCAGGCCGACGGTGCCGCGGCTCCCTCGACGGCGCGGGTTGAGGATGCATGCGTCGTGACCGATGTTCCGGAAGCGAGCGGCAGGGTTCCGTCGGAGGTTGCAGTGCCTTCGCCACTGATTGCGCAGGCGCCGAGCGTCTCGCTGATGGAC
>SSTA01000187.1 GCA_009469685.1 Azonexaceae bacterium
AGGCACCTGGACCTTCAACTTCCTCTTGCTCACGCTGACCGTGACGCCCTTGCGCGCACTCACCGGAATCCACTGGCTTCTGCGCTTGCGACGCATGCTGGGGCTCTACAGTTTCTTCTACGCCACCGTACACTTTCTTTCCTTCATCGGCTTCGACCATGCCTTCGAAGTCGGCGAGATCGCCCGTGACGTGATCAAGCGCCCCTTCGTGACGGCTGGCTTTGCCGCCTTCTGTCTGCTGATCCCTCTCGCGGTCACCTCGAATGCCGCGGCCATTCGCCGCCTCGGCGGACGGCGCTGGCAGGAACTGCACAGGGCGGTGTATGCCATCGCCCTGATCGCAACGGTGCACTACTTCTGGCTGGTTAAAGCCAGTGCCCTCATTTATCCGATCATCTACGGCATGCTAGTTGCCGTGCTCTTGCTGTGGCGCGTGGGCGACCGCATTCGCCGCAACGGGCCCTACCCGGTCGCCGCCCGCCGCGCATCGCCCATCAGCCAGGATACCCGCTGACCCATGGCACCACCGGACCGTGATCAAGCTCCGGCGAACCGCAAGCTTGACCAAGGCCCGGCGAACTTTGGTGCTGGTTTCAGTAGGCCGAGGGAACTCGAGCATTCGCCGGAGGTGTGCTCTTGCCGGTCGAGGCGGCGTGCCAAACTCCGCCCTGGCCGTCACCGTTACGTTCCCCCGGCTTGCTGTCGCCCGCGTAGAGGTAAAGGGGTTTGCCCCGATAAGCCCACTGCTGGCCGCCATCCTCCCGAGCGATGATGGTGAAGTCTCCGCCGGCCAGGGCGGCATTGGCGACCGCGAACGGCGGCCAGGCCGCCGCGCATCCGCCATTGCAGGCGCTCTTGCCCGCCGCATCCTTGTCGAAGACATAGAGGGTACGCCCCTCCTTGTTGGCAAGAACACCGTCCTTTTCCACGGTGGGATTGGCCTGGGCCAGCCCGGCGAGGGCGAGTATGGCTGCTGCAATGACGACACGCTTCATGATCATCTCCTTGACGTTGAGATTGGTGACTCGGTCTCGCCCCGTGCATATACAAACGAAGTAGACCGCGAATCGGATGCAGGAATCACCAGAGTTTGACGCAGTGGCCCTTCAGGATGAATTCACCAGGAACGTCCCCCGACCGCGCCGGAGCATCTTGAACGGTGACGGCCAGTTGGGCCACGTTGGACAACAGTCGCTCCGCAGTGTCGGTCAGGACCGCGGCGCCGGCCCCCTTGACGGGAACGATGCCGAGGGGAATCGGTGGCAGGGCCTGTCCGTCCTTGTCCCTGGGTAGGCCCCAGAGTTGCAGGACCTTGCCCGCGGGCAGCTCCACCGGCCGCAACACCTTGAAGGAAAGGCGCTGCCCGTGGCGGGTGGCGCTCGCGAGGACCGTCGGCCGCCCTTCGCTGTCCAGGAGCAGGCCGACGTAGCTTTGCGGCAAGGTCTGCTCCCGCTGGGCAAGCCGGTCCAGGCCGACGAAGCGTTCGGGCATCCGGACCACCAGGGCAATGCAGGCGACGACCCCAAGGGCCGCGCCCAAGAGTGGGCTCGCCCAGGCGAGCCAGCGACTGCGCGGAGCGCTCCGCAGTGACGGCTCCCGCCGGGAGCCGCCCGGCAGGCGCGCGGCGATGCCCTGCCAGACGCTTTCCGGCGGCGCTACCGGCGGCACAGGCCCCGCCAATCCGCCCAGGCGGCGCTCCCAAGCTCCCACCGCATCCCGGGCCGACAGGCTGCGCAACAGATGACGGCGGAAGCGGCGCCGAGCCCTTGGCGCCAGCGTCCCGAGGGCATACTGGGCGGCCAGGTGGTCGAGCAACTGGGGGTGGTCGTAATTCATTCCCGACGGTCCAGACAACGCTTCAAGGACTCTAGACCGCGCCGGATCCAGGCCTTGACGGTGCCCAGCGGAGACTCCAGGCGCTCGGCGACTTCGCTGTGGGAGAGGCCGTGGTAGTAGGCCAGGGCCAAGCTCTGACGCTGGCGGGAATCGGCCGCCTCGAGGCACTGCCTGACGGCCAGGGCATCGCCGGCAGCAGCTAGCAGGCTCAGGGGATCGGGGCCTTCGTCGGGGATGTCCCGCTCCAGCCCTTCCTCGTCCCGGGGCAATTCGATCTCCCGCCGGGCGGTGGCGCTGCGCACCTGGTCCAGCGCCTTGTTGCGGGCGATACTGATGAGCCAGGTCATCGGCAGCCCCTGGCGAGGATCGTAACCGGCCGCGTTGTGCCAAGCGCTCACATAGGTCTCCTGCAACAGTTCCTCGGCCAGATCGCGTCGCTTGGAGATACGGAGGATGACCCCGAACAGATGCGCCGACGTCCTGTCGTAGAGTATCCGCAGGCCAGCCTGATCGCCCAGGGCGACCCGGGCGATCAGGGCGTGCAAGACTTCGGAATCGCTTTCGGACATGGCAGCAAGATCATCGACAAGCGATGATCTTGCCATAAACCGCCCGGACTATCAGCGGATGATTCCGCCCCCCAGGCAGACCCGGGATTCATACACCACCACCGACTGTCCCGGGGTGAGCGCCCACTGAGGTTCGGCAAAGTGGATCTCGGCGGTGTCGCCGTCGACCCGGTCGACTTCGCAAGGCTGGTCTGCCGTGCGATAGCGTGGTTTAGCGGTATAGACCCAATGGGTGTGCGGCGCCTGACCGGAGACCCAGGAAAGTTGCTCGGCCACCAGGGTATCCCGGAAGAGGGCGGGATGATCGTGGCCCTGGACGACGTAGAGGATGTTCCTCTCCATATCCTTGCCGGCGACGAACCACGCTTCGTGGTCGCCGCCGCCGGCTTGACCCTGCTCCTTGACGCCCCCGATGTGCAAGCCCTTCCTTTGACCGAGCGTGTGGTACATGAGGCCATCGTGCTCCCCCAGCACCTTGCCGTCGTCCAGGCGACGGATCTCCCCCTGCTTGGGGGGCAGGTAGCGCATGAGGAACTCCTTGAAGGGTCGCTCGCCGATGAAGCAGATCCCGGTGGAGTCCTTCTTGGCCGCCACCGGCAGCCCCTCCGCGTCCGCAATCTTTCGCACCTCGCGCTTGTAGATGTCGGCCAGGGGGAAGATCGACTTCGCCAACTGCTCCTGGTTCAGGCGGTAAAGAAAATAGCTCTGGTCCTTGGTCCCGTCCTCGGCTTTGAGCAACTGGAATTTGCCGTTGAACTCGCGCACGCCGGCGTAATGGCCGGTGGCGATCTTGTCGGCACCCAGCTTCAGCGCATGGTCGAGGAAGGCACGGAACTTGATTTCCGAATTGCACAGGATGTCCGGGTTCGGCGTCCGGCCGGCCTGGTACTCCCGCAGGAATTCGGCAAACACCCGCTCCCGATACTCGGCGGCGAAATTGACCACTTCCACGTCGATGCCGATCCGGTCCGCAACACTCATGACGTCGATGAGGTCCTGGCGCGAAGAACAATACTCCTCCGTATCGTCGTCTTCCCAGTTTTTCATGAACAGGCCGACGACCTCCCAGCCCTGGCGTTTCAGGAGCAGCGCCGCCACGGCGGAATCGACGCCGCCGGACAGACCGACGACTACGGTTTTATTCGACACTGGGACCCTCTCCTTCCATCCAGGCGGCCAGCGGCAATACCACCGCCGGCTGGCCGTTATCCACAAACCAGCTGTCAACGGCGAAGCGCTCGCCGTTGTCCTGCTCCTCGATCACCGCGGCAAAGTGCTGGACAACGATGAAACGGGTCCGCCGCTCCGGTTCCAGCACCCGGTGCCAGTGCAGCGCGCCGGAAGCTTCGAGCCGCTTCAGGAGGCGGGTCGTCGTCGTCGAGTGGTCGATGCAATCCATACGTCCCTCTGCATCCTCGTCGACGCGATTCCCCGCCCGGTCGTTGTGGATCGGGGTCTGCTCGCCCGCCCACTGGTAGAGCCGTCCCAAGGATTGGGCGACCAAGGCCCGCTCGCCGGCAGGATTGTTGGCCAGTCCGATGAGCCGGGTCACCTCCAGCCACTGGTAATCGTCGAACACCACCTCGGTTTGGGCAGCACAATCCCAGTTGTAGCAGACCTCCACCCGTTCCTCGGCAAGGACCGGTGCCACCAGAATCAGAAAAGGCAGGATTCGGCCGATCATTCGTAATGGGTGAGCAATTCAAGCGGGTAGGCGCATCCGGCGAGGCAGTCCTCGACGCAGCGCAGGACCAGAGGACTGCGGTGTCGCCCCACTTCGCGCCGGATTTCGTCCAAGCTCAGCCAGTGCGCTGCAACGATGCCGGCATCCAGGGGGCGGTCCGCATCCCAGCCCACCAGATCGCCACCGAAGGCGAACCGGAGATAGGTCACGTCGCGGGTCGGATGCCGCCAGGAATAGATCCCCACCAGATGGGTGGGACGGAAATGGTAGGCGGTTTCTTCCAGCGCTTCCCGGGCGACGGCATTGACCAGCGCCTCGCCGCATTCCAGATGGCCCGCCGGCTGATTGAAAGCGAGGCCGGCTTCGGTTTCCTCCTCGACCAGCAGGAAGCGGTCATCGCGACGCACCACCGCAGCCACGGTGACATTGGGTTTCCAGACGTTCTTCTCGCTCACAACGGGGTGCCAGGGACGGACAAAGGGCCGATTTTACCCGATGAAATCGGCTAGAATGACGGGCTTTCAAGCGGCAAGACTCGGAGACACCCATCATGTCCATGGCGGATCGCGACGGATTCATCTGGTACGACGGCAAGCTGGTGCCCTGGCGGGACGCCACCACCCACGTCCTCACCCATTCCCTGCACTACGGCATGGGCGTTTTCGAGGGCGTGCGGGCCTACAAGACCGACTCCGGCACCGCCATCTTCCGCCTCGAAGACCATACCGACCGCCTCTTCAATTCGGCCCACATCTTCCAGATGGCCATGCCCTTCGACAAAGCCACCCTCAACGAGGCGCAGAAGGAAGTCATCCGCGCCAACCATCTCGAATCCGGTTACCTGCGGCCTCTCGCCTTCTACGGTTCGGAGAAGCTGGGCGTTTCCCCCAAGGGTGCGAAGGTCCATGTCGCGGTCGCCGCCTGGCCCTGGGGCGCCTACCTGGGCGAAGAAGGCCTCGAGCGGGGCATCCGCGTCAAGACGTCCTCCTTCACCCGCCACCACGTCAATATCAGCATGGTGCGCGCCAAGGCCTGCGGACACTATATCAACTCGATCCTGGCCAACAACGAAGCCACCAACGACGGCTACGACGAAGCGATGCTGCTGGATCCGGAAGGCTACGTGGCCGAGGGGGCCGGCGAAAACCTGTTCATCGTCAAGAAGGGCAAGATCTACACGCCGGACCTGACCTCCTGCCTGGAAGGCATCACTCGCGCCACCATCCTCGAATTGGCCGCCGAAATGGGCATCCCGGTGCTGGAAAAGCGCATCACCCGGGATGAGGTCTATGCCGCCGACGAGGCCTTCTTCACCGGCACCGCCGCCGAAGTGACCCCCATCCGCGAACTCGATGGCCGGCAGATCGGCATCGGTCGCCGTGGGCCCGTCACCGGCCGCCTGCAGCAAAAATATTTCGACGTGGTCTATGGCCGTTCCCCCGAGCATACGGGTTGGCTGGCCTACGTCTGATCACCTCACGGGAGAACCCACCATGGCCGACAACGCCCTCACCGTCGAAATCGACGCCCACGACCTGCCTCTGCACTGCCCGCAGCCCAATGCCCCCCTCTGGTGCCAGCATCCCCGCGTCTTCCTCGATGCCACCAAGACCGGCGAAGTGATCTGCCCGTATTGCAGCACCAAGTACGTCTTCAAGGGCGAATTGCCCAAGGGCCATCACTGAGTGACGCCGCGGCGGACGCTGACCGCCGCGTACCTGCGATGAAAGCACTCATCGTCGCCCCCTCCTGGATCGGCGACACGGTCATGGCGCAGCCGCTGTTCCGGCGACTGCACCAAACTTGTCCGGAAATCGAAATCGACGCGCTGGCGCCCCGCTGGGTTGCGCCGGTCCTGCGCCGTATGCCGGAAATTGCCGCCATCCTCGAGAGCCCCTTCGGGCATGGCGAGATTTCCGTCAAAGCCCGCTGGCGCCTTTCGCGAGACCTCGCAGCCCGGAACTATGACCGGGTCTATGTCCTGCCCAATTCGCTCAAGTCCGCCCTGGTGCCCTTCCTGGCCGGCATCCCCGAGCGCGTTGGCTTCACCGGCGAATCCCGCTACGGGCTGATCAATCGGCGCCACGTCCTCGACAAGGCCGCCCTGCCGCTGATGGTCGAACGCTTCGCCCAGCTGGCGGAAACCCCCGGCGCGCCCCTTCCCCGCCCGATCGCCCCACCCCGACTGACTTCGACCCCCGAGCAACAGACCGCCGCGCTGGCGAGCGTGGGCCTTGAACGCCCGGCCCGGCTGGTGGCTTTTTGCCCGGGCGCCGAATACGGCCCCGCGAAGCGCTGGCCGGAAGCCCACTTCGCCCGTCTGGCCAGGGATTTATCCGAACGGGGCCATGCCGTCTGGCTCTTCGGCTCCGGCAAGGACCGGGCGGTGGGGGACGCCATCGTCGCCCAGGCCGAGGGAACCTGCCGCAATCTTTGCGGAGCCACCGGACTGGAAGAAGCCATCGACCTGATCGCCCTGGCGGAATTGGTGGTGTGTAACGATTCCGGCCTGATGCACGTGGCCGCGGCGCTCGACCGCCCCCTGGTCGCCCTTTATGGCTCGTCGTCCCCGGGATTCACCCCACCCCTGGGGGAACGCGCTACCATAGCGTCCCTCGGGCTCGATTGCAGCCCCTGTTTCAAGCGCGAGTGCCCCCTGGGCCATCTGGACTGCCTCAAGCGCCTGGAGCCGGAGCGCATCCTCGCCGCCTGCCTCGAACACCTGCACCCATGACCCAGCCCAGCCAATTTCCCACTCCGGAAGATGTCGAAAGCGCCTTCTACGAAGCCGTCGCCCGGGGAGACATCGAGGCCCTGATCCTCGCCTGGTCGGAAGACGAAGAAGTCGTCTGCATCCACCCGACCGGCGTGCGCCTGACCGAATTGGCGCTCATCCGCGAGAGCTGGCGGCAAATCCTGGCCAGCAGCCGGCTGCGGGTACGGACCGAACTTCAGAATCACTGGCAGAGCATGGTCCTGGCCGTGCATCACCTGACCGAGACCCTCTACCTGGGCGACCATCCGGATCCCCAAGGGACGCTCCACGTGACCCACGTGTTCTCCCGGGGCGCCCATGGCTGGCGCCTGATCTCCCGTCATGCATCCCCCGTCAACGACGAGCAGACGCCTGCCGCCGCCGAGACGGGCAGCCACACCCTTCACTGACCGCGCCCACCGCGCGCCCGTTCGCGTATCGTGCCCCCCTACGTCGCGCCCGCCTGGCTCCCGGGTGGCCACGCCCAGACGCTATGGCCCCGCGCTCTGCACCCGACTCCACCCCCCTACCGCCGGGAACGTTGGGAAGCCCCCGATGGCGACTTCATCGACGCCGACCGTATCGACGCCCCGCCCGACCGCCCGTTGCTGGTGCTCTTTCACGGACTGGAAGGCAGCTCCCGCAGCCCCTATGCCGCCGCACTCGCCCGCGTCTGCAGGGCGTCCCGCTGGCGCCTCGCCCTGCCCCACTTCCGCGGCTGCTCGGGGGAACTCAATCGCCGGCCCCGGGCTTACCATTCCGGCGATTCCGCGGAGATCGACTGGATTCTTGCTCGGCTGGCGGCTGAAAACGGCGAACGCCCGGTTTTTGCCGCCGGAGTGTCCCTGGGCGGCAACGCGCTGCTCAAATGGGCCGGGGAGAGGGGAGCCGGTGCCGCCAGTCGGGCGAGGGCCATCGCGGCGGTCTGCGCTCCCCTCGACCTCGCCGCTTGCGGCCATCACCTGGCCCGGGGGTTCAATCGGGTCTATACGCGCCACTTCCTGACCACGCTCAAAGCCGTCTCCCGGGCACGGCTCAAGCAATTCCCCGGTCTCTTCGACCCAATGCGCATGGAAGCCGCCAGCAATCTCTACCAGTTCGACGACGCCGTCACCGGACCCCTGCATGGCTTCGCCGGCGCCGACGACTACTGGGCCCGCTGCTCGGCAAAACCCTGGCTGGTACATATCCGCGTCCCCGCCCTGGTGCTCAATGCCCGCAACGACCCCTTCCTCCCGGCCCGCTACCTGCCAGGCCCTGGCGAAGTCAGCCCCAGTGTCGTCCTCGAACAGCCCGCCGCCGGCGGTCATGTGGGGTTCGTCAGCGGCCCCTTCCCGGGAAACCTGGACTGGCTGCCCCAAAGACTCTTACACTTCTTCGATTCCGCAACGTCATAACGAGAACGCCATGAGCAACGCACCCGCCTCTCTGCCCGCCGAAATCTTCAAGGCCTACGACATCCGCGGCATCGTCGGCAAGTCCCTGACCGCCGATGTCGTTCGGCGCATCGGCCAGGCGCTTGGGACCCTTGCCGCCGAGAAGGGCCAGACCGCCATTGCCGTCGGCCGCGACGGTCGCCTTTCCGGCCCCGAACTGGCCGGCGCCCTGATGGACGGCATCTGCGCTGCCGGCATCGACGCCATCGACGTCGGCTGCGTGCCCACCCCGGTCACCTACTTCGCCGCCTACGAATTGGGCTGCAATTCCTGCGTCTCGGTCACCGGCAGTCACAACCCGCCGGATTACAACGGCCTGAAGATGGTTGTCGGCGGGGAGACCCTGGCCCTGGACGCCATCCAGGACCTCAAGCGGCGCAGCGAGGAAGGCCGGCTGCGTACGGGCCGGGGCGAGAAGCGCAGCGCCGACGTCAAGGCCGCTTACGTCGAGCGCATCGTCGGCGACATAAAGCTCGCCCGCCCCATGAAGATCGTCATGGACTGCGGCAACGGCGTCGCCGGCGCGGTAGCCCCGGAACTCTTCCAGCGCCTGGGCTGCAGCATCGTTCCCCTATTTTGCGAGGTGGACGGCAACTTCCCCAACCACCACCCGGACCCCTCCAAGCCCGAGAACCTGGAGGACGTCATCCACGCCCTCAAGACCACCGACGCCGAAATCGGCATCGCCTTCGACGGCGACGGCGACCGCCTGGGGGTGGTGACCAAGGACGGCGAAATCATCTACCCCGACCGCCAGCTCATGCTCTTCGCCGCCGACGTACTCTCCCGCGTGCCCGGCGGCCAGATCATCTACGACGTCAAATGCACGCGGCTGCTGGCCTCCTGGATACGCCAGCATGGCGGCACGCCCCTCATGTGGAACACCGGCCACGCCCTGGTGAAGAAGAAGCTCAAGGAAACCGGCGCCCCGCTGGCCGGCGAAATGAGCGGCCACACCTTCTTCAAGGAACGCTGGTACGGCTTCGACGACGGCCTCTACACGGGAGCCCGCCTGCTCGAAATCCTGGCCCGGGCAGCCGACGGAAACCCGGTACTCAAGGGTCTGCCCAACTCGCCCAGCACACCGGAACTCAACATCAAGATGGCCGAAGGCGAGCCCTTCGCCCTCATCGACAAGCTCAAGGCCGTCGGCAAGTTCGAGGGCGCCACCGAAATCATCACCATCGACGGCGTGCGGGTCGAATACCCGGACGGCTTTGGCCTGGCCCGACCGTCTAATACCACGCCGGTCGTCGTCCTGCGCTTCGAAGCCGACACCCCGGCCGCCCTGGAGCGCATCCAG
>SSTA01000188.1 GCA_009469685.1 Azonexaceae bacterium
AGGTCTTGCGGAACCAGCTCGCGGCAAGGGCGAGGACGCTGACGGCGAGCAACGCCAGCGGTGCCGGTTCGGGAACGGCACCGCGTTCCCTGACAGCGACCTGGAGATGGTCCAGGCCGATCGCATCCTCGTCGGGGATCGATGCCAGGCTGGAAATGGAGAAGCCGGTGATGGCATCGGTTGTATCCACGACGCCGAAGAAGAGCACGTTTCCATTCACTACCTGGCTGGCGTCCAGGCCCTGTAAGAGGTCCAGAGACGTGGTGCCGCCGCTCTGGAATAGATTGAGCGTCAGGCCGGGTACGGCACTCGGATTTCCGATCCAATCGCTGGGGTCGGTCAGATAGAATCCGAGGGCGCGCAGGGGCTGGTCGAAAGCAATGCTGAAGTAGGTGCTTCCATTTCCCGAGAGGGACTCCAGGTACTGGGTGCCGGAGATGGGAAAGGTCGAGAAGGTGCCAACTCCTGCCGCGATCTGGGTGTAAGCGGTTGCCAGGTTGGTGAAGGCGGCATTGACCGCGCCTATCGAGAAAGCACCTGGAACGGCGCCCAAGGCAAGGCCATCGAAATCCTGGGTCGCCAGGGCGCCGGCTGCGCTAGCGAAACTTGCGGAAGCGGCATCCGCATTGGGGTGGGCGCCGCCCGCGGAAAGGTTGGCGTTGTCCAGCCCGAAAAAGACGGTGGGGGCGGCAACGGCGGAGGCTGCGGCCAGGAGGCCTGCCAAGGCGGCGGCGGAACGGAGTGGGCGGAGGAGGGTCGGCACGGTCGTCTCCAGATTGGGGAGAGAGTGACAACCTAACCATATTGTCATATGTTGTCAACGTCGGCGGTCGGTGCCCATCGGTGCCGCGCGAGAAGGGAGGGCAATGGCTTATCAGGAGGTTTTCCGAGTATCCAGTCGGGGGCGCGGTAGCCAGAACATCACGGGCGAGGTGAAGGCAGTGGTGGCTCGGGCAGCGATCGCGACCGGCCTGGCCCACGTCTTCGTCCGGCATACCAGCTGTTCCTTGCTTCTCACCGAGAATGCAGACCCGGACGTGCGCCTTGATCTCGAAACGCTCTTCGCTCGTCTAGTCCCCGACGGCGATCCGATCTATCGGCATGACCTCGAAGGCCAGGATGACATGGCGGCGCATGGGCGCTCCCTTCTGGCGGGGTACGAACTGACGGTGCCGGTCGGGAACGGTGAACTCCTCCTGGGCGGCTGGCAAGGAATTTTCCTCTGGGAGCACCGGACATCGTCCCATCGGCGGGAGATTGTCGTCACGGTCATCGGTTAGAATCGGATCATGATCGGAATCCTCCTCATTACCCACGGCAGCTTTGGCGAGAGCCTGATTCAGAACGCCTGCCACGTGCTCAACCGCCGGCCGCCGCTGCTGAATCAACTGGGCGTTGCCGCCCAGGACGATCCTCTGGATCTGCTCCCCCTGGCGCGCCAGTTGCTGCAACTTGTGGATGGTGGGTCCGGTGTCCTGGTTCTGACCGATGTCTACGGAGCCTCACCTGCCAATCTGACCATGAAGCTTCTCGACCCGGGCCGGGTCGAAGCGCTGTCCGGGGTCAATCTGCCCATGCTCTTGAGGGCGCTGACCTATCGGGAAAGGGGTTTTGAAATCCTGCTCGGTCGCGCTACGGCCGGTGGACGCGACGGAGTGCTGAATCTCTTGAAGGACGTTTGATGCTGTCTGCCGAAATCGAAATCATCAACAAGCTCGGACTGCATGCCCGGGCTTCGGCCAAGCTTACCCAGTTGGCCGGCAAGTTCCGCTGCGAAGTCTGGATGACCAAGGGGCCGCGCCGGGTGAATGCAAAAAGCATTATGGGAGTGATGATGCTGGCGGCCGGCAAGGGTTCTCAGGTGGTGGTCGAGACTGATGGGCCGGACGAAAAGGAGGCGCTTGACGCCATCCTGGCCCTGATTGCCGACTATTTCGGCGAAGGCGAATGAGGGAGACGCCGCGGTCATGAGCTTCACTCTCCATGGTCTGGGGGTCTCGGGGGGCATCGCTATCGGGCGCGCTCTCCTGATGTCCCATGCAACCCTGGAAGTGTCCCACCTGACCGTATCCCCGCGCATGGTGGATAAAGAGGTTGCACGCTTCGAAAAAGCGGTTGCGGCCGTGCAGGATGAGTTGGCCACGATGAAGGAGGCCGCGGAGCACGCCCCGGCCGAACTGTCTGCCTTCATCGACCTGCATGCGATGTTCCTGGTGGACCCTGAGCTGGTGGAAGTCCCCAAGGCCCTCATCCGGGAGCGGCGCTGCAATGCGGAATGGGCCTTGGTGCAGCAAATGGAGCATCTGGTCTCGCAGTTCGAGCAATTCGACGATCCTTACCTCAAGGAGCGCAAGTTCGACGTGGTTCAGGTGGTCGAGCGGGTCGTCAAGGAGCTCATGGGCCATCCGGGCCGCAATCTTCTCCGGACGGCCAAGGGGGTCAAGGAAGAAACGCTGGTGGTGGTCGCACACGACCTTTCTCCGGCAGACGTCATCGCCTTCAAGGAACACCGTTTCGCTGCCTTCATTACCGACGTGGGGGGGGCCACTTCCCACACCGCCATCCTGGCCCGCAGTCTGGCGATACCGGCGGTGGTCGGTTTGGAGAATGGCCGGGCGGCGATTCGCGATGGCGAGGCGCTGATCATCGATGGCACCCGCGGGGTGGTCATCGTCAATCCGGATCTTCGGGTGCTGGAGGAATACCAGCTTCGCAAGAATCAGATCGAGCTGGAAAAATCCAAGCTCAAACGCCTCAAGACTGCGCCCTCGGAAACCCTGGATGGGACGTTGATCCAACTCCAGGCCAATATCGAACTGCCGGGGGATGTCCCGGAAGCCCTTGAGTTGGGCGCTGAAGGCATCGGGCTCTTCCGCACCGAATTCCTCTTTCTTGGCCGCGGCGACATGCCCGACGAGAACGAGCAGTTCGAAGCCTACAAGAAGGTCATCAAGGGCATGGGCGGACGTCCGGTCACCATCCGTACCTTCGACCTAGGAGGCGACAAGGCGGTGGACGCCTACCGCACCCAGACCAATCCGGCCCTGGGTCGTCGAGCGATCCGTCTCTCTTTGGCCGAGCCCAAGATGTTTCAGATCCAGTTGCGGGCCATTCTGCGCGCATCGAAGTTCGGGCCGGTGAAACTCCTGATTCCCATGCTTGCGCACGCCCACGAGATCGACCAGACCCTGGCTGCCCTGGAGCAGGCCAAGTCCAGCCTGCGCGGCGAGAAAATCGCCTTCGACGAGAATATCGAGGTGGGCGGCATGATCGAAATTCCCGCCGCTGCTTTGGCAGTCGGGCTGTTCATGCGGCGGCTCGATTTCCTTTCCATCGGCACCAACGATCTCATTCAATACACCCTGGCCATCGACCGTACCGACGAGCAGGTTTCCGCCCTTTACGACCCGCTGCACCCGGCGGTGCTCATGCTCATTGCCCACACCATCGCCAGCGCCGAAAAGGAGAACGTCCCCGTCTCGGTCTGCGGCGAACTGGCCGGTGACCCCGAACTCACTCGCCTCCTCCTCGGCATGGGTCTGCGCATCTTCTCGATGCATCCCTCGCAGATCCTTGAGGTGAAGAGCCGCGTCCTCAAGACCGACCTCAACGAAGTGGCTCCTGCGGTGCGCAAAATGTTGCGCCTCGACGAACCGCACAAACTCCGGGAAGCCCTCACCCGTCTTAACGTTTGATCCGGACTTGCCCCAAATCGAATGGGGTAAGGGTGTTTTCGCCGCGCGGCGAGTCGAGCTTCACGAAATGGCGGTCTGCATCATGACCCTGCTCGCCTGCGAGCTGAGCCCAGAACGAGCGCTTACACATCGCCCGGTGACGGCCGGTCGGGGCTAGCGTAGAATGGTCTCTGCTGTTTGGTGCCGGGATTCGGCGCCGCTCATCGTGGGGGCGACATGGCTTCGACGTGGGTTGCGAAGCAGTGCAGGGCATACCGAGGACCAGTCACCTCGTAAATCCATCTGGATCGCAATAACTGCCAACGACGAGCGTTTCGCTCTAGCCGCCTAACGGCGGCTGGCCTCCGAACTGGTTTGCTCCTGGGCCAGGCAGCGCAAGCTGCATCGGAGTCATAAACAAGAGATAAGGCTGTGTCGCGTCGCGAGGCGCAGCTCGAAAATCCAGCGAATCGCCTGAAGCGAGCCTGTTCGGCCGGCGCGTCAAGGCTAAAACCCAATTGACCGGACTAAGTATGTAGAACTGTCTGTAGAGGGCTTGCGGACGGGGGTTCGATCCCCCCCGCCTCCACCAT
>SSTA01000189.1 GCA_009469685.1 Azonexaceae bacterium
GCGCCGGGGGATGGGCGAGAGGCTTCAGGTGGGTGTCGCCGAAGACCATGTCCTGCACTCGGCTGAAGACGGCGGCGAAGGCGACGCCCAAGGCCAGCAACAGGAAGGGGGTGGTCCAGGGCACCTCTCGCATGGCCGTGACGAGGATGAGGAATTCGCTGGCAAAGACTCCAAAGGGAGGCATGCCGAGTATGGCCAGGGTCCCCAGCATGAGGCCCCAGCCCACGGTGGGGCTGGCCTTCAGGAGTCCACGGATGTCTTCCATCACCTGGGTCCCCGCCTTCTGGGCGGCGTGGCCGACCGCGAAAAAAATAGCCGATTTCACCAGGGAATGGACGGTCATGTGGAGCAGCCCCGCGAAATTGGCCACCGGTCCACCCATACCGAAAGCGAAGGTCATCAGCCCCATGTGTTCGATGGAGGAATAGGCGAACATGCGTTTGACGTCCTTCTGCCGGGAGAGGAAGAAGGCGGCGGCCACCACGGAAACGAGGCCGAAGCCCATCATCAGGTGGCCGGCGAAATGGCCGTGCAGCGCCCCGTCGGTGAGCACCTTACAGCGGATCACCGCATACAGCGCGACATTGAGCAGGAGCCCCGAGAGCACCGCGGAAATGGGCGTGGGGCCCTCGGCGTGGGCGTCAGGAAGCCAGTTATGCACCGGTACCAGGCCCACCTTGGTGCCGTAGCCCAGAAGCAGGAAGACGAAGGCCAGGGAAATGATGGTGGGGTGAAGATCCCCCTTCACCGCGTCGAGGTTGGTCCACAGCAGCGCCCCGACGCCGTCGCCGAGCACCGGACTGGCGGCCATGTATAGGAGGATGGTGCCAAAGAGGGCCTGGGCGATGCCCACGCCGCACAGGATGAAATATTTCCATGCCGCTTCCAGGCTGGCCGGGGTGCGGTACACCGACACCAGGAGCACCGTGGTCAGAGTCGCTGCTTCCATGGCCACCCAAAGGATGCCGAGGTTGTTGGTGGTAAGCGCCACCAACATGGTGAAAGCAAAGAACTGGTACATGCTGTGGTAGAGGCGCATGCGTCCCGGGGTCATCTTGCCGTGTTCCTCCTCCAGCCGCATGTAGGGACGGGAGAAGACGGAGGTGGTGAAGCCGACGAAGGCGGTAAGGGTGACCAGGAAGACGTTCAGGGGATCGATGAAGAATTCCCGCTCGAGGACGAACAGCGGCCCGTCCGCCACCACCCGGGCGGTCAGGACCGCCGCCGCCAGCAAGGTGCCCAGCGAGAACCCGACATTGACGTCCCGGGCATAGGGACGGTCCCCGACGAAAGCCAGGACGGCACCGCCGACGAGGGGAATGGCCAGGATCACGAACAGGGCCGTCACCGGGTCAATCCTCCTTCAACTTTTCCAGGTGGCTGATGTCCAGGCTGTCGAACTGCTCCCGGATCTGGAACATGAATACCCCGAGGATGAATATCCCGACCAGCACGTCGAGGGCGATCCCCAGTTCCACCACCATGGGCATGCCGTAGGTCGCCGAGGTGGCAGCGAAGAAGAGCGCGTTTTCCATGGTCAGGAAGCCGATCACCTGGGGCACTGCCTTTGCCCGGGTGATCATCATCATGAAGGACAGGAGGACACAGGCGAGCGCGATCCCGAGGGTGCCCCGGGCGATGGACGTCGAGAGCTTGGAGATGGGCAGGGCCAGGTTGAAGGCGAAGACCACCAGGACGATGCCCACCAGCATGAGGGTGGGAATGTTGATCATGGTCTCGATGTCCCAGCGCACGTTAAGCCGGTTGATGAGCCGATGCAGGAGGAAGGGAATGAGGATCACCTTGAGCACGAAGGTGAGGGCTGCCGAAGCGTAGAGGTGGGGCTGGTGCGTCACGTAGGCCACCATGGCCGTCGCCCCCACTACCGTCATGCCTTGCAGGGTAAACAGGTGGATGAGGGTGAGGATGCGCCGCTGGGAGAGCATGGCGAAGGCCAGCATGAGCATCACCGCGGCGAAGAGGTTGATGAGTTGACCAATGAAGGAATCCATTCAGTCCTCCCCTTGGGCCGTCCCTGAGGGGACCGATGCCCGTTCCGGGCGCAGCGAACGAAGCGAGCGCGGGGATCGAATCAATTCACGCCCCCAGGAGGAAATGGACCAGCATGCCGATCACCGCCAGAAGGAAAGCGCCGGCCAGGAATTCCGGCACCCGGAAGATGCGCATCTTGGCGCTCAGGGACTCGACCGCGGCAAGCAGGAACCCACCGATGGCGAGCTTCGCCACCAGCACCGGCAGCGCGTAGAGCAGCGCCAGAGGGTTTTGGGCCTCGGCGATGCCCCAGGGGAAAAAGAGAGCGATCCCCATGCAGGAATAGGCAAAAAGCTTCAGAGCCGCAGCCCACTCCACCAGGGCCAGGTGCCGGCCGGAGTATTCGAGGATCAGGGCTTCATGAATCATGGTCAGTTCCAAGTGGGTGGCGGGGTTGTCCACCGGCACCCGGGCATTCTCGGCGAAAGAGACGAAGGTGAAGGCCAGCCCGGCGAAGGCAAGGCTCGGGTAGATGGCGAATTCCCGGTGGGCGATGTTCTCGACGATGCTCGTCAGCGCCGTGGACTGGCTGATGAGGGAAGCGGTGAAGAACACCGTCAACAGCGCCGGTTCGGCCAGGAAGCCGATCAACATCTCGCGCCGGGCGCCCAGGCTGCCGAAGGCGGTGCCTATGTCCATGGCGGCCAGGGAGATGAAGACGCGGGCGACGGCAAAGAGCCCCACCAAGGCGATGGCGTCGGCGACGATGGACAGCGGCAGATCGGTAGACAGGGTGGGGATGATGGCGCAGGCGAGCGTCATGCAGCCGAAAACCACGTAAGGCGCCACTCGGAAAAGGGGAGAAGCAGTCTCGGCCATCACCGAGTCCTTGTTGAACAACTTGTGCAGCAGGCGATACGGCTGCAGCAGGCCGGGACCGCTGCGGTTCTGGAACCAGGCCCGGCATTGGTTGACCCAGCCCAGCAGCAGCGGGGCGAGCAGCAGGGCCGCAATCACTGCCAGGATCTGGGAAAGGAAGCCGGTGGGGCTCATCGCTGGGTGAGATAGAGCATGAACAGGAGGGTCAGGAAGCTGTAAAGCAGATAGACGGCGATGCGTCCCCGCTGCAGCCTGCCCACCTGAGCGGCCAGGAATTCCACGCCCCGGGCCACCGGCAGGTAGAGCCAATGCCAGAAATGGTCCCGCACCACGACCCGGTAGGCCGGCTCCCGGTCGAAGGATGAGGGAAGATGGCGTTCGAGCCGGAAGAAGGGTTCGAAAATCTGGCGTATGGGCTGGCCGAAGCCCTCGGCGGTGTCCTGCATGCGGGGCGTCTGCCAGGGATGGCCGCAATCCCAGGGATCGGCACGGCGCAGCCGGCCGTGGTAAAAGCGGCGGACGAGGACATAGGCGAATAGCCAGCAGACGACCACCCCGGCCAGGAAAAAGACGGGACCGTAGCTCGCCCGTTCGATGGAGGTGGGGGCCAGCAACCACCAGCCGGTGGTCTCGACCCGATGGGCCAGGCCCGACCCGACCAGGGGAACGGTTACCAGGTCGATGAGCTGGATCACGAAAGTCGGGAATAGCCCCAGGAAGATGCACCCGGCTGCCAGCCAGGCCATGCCCACCCGCTCCCAGGGACCGGCGTCATGGGCATCCTGCAATTTCGCGTCCCGGTGCTGGCCGAGGAAGACGATTCCGAAGAACTTCACCATGGCATAGCCGGCCAGGGCCGCGATCAGGGCGATGGCAGCGGCGACGATGGGAATGAACATATTGAGGAAGGAATCCGGCAGCCCCGGCGTGAACAGGAAACTCTGCAACAGCAGCCATTCGGAAACGAAGCCCGAGAGGGGAGGTAGGCCGGAGCTGGCGAAGACGCCGACGAAGACCAGCCACGCGACCCAGGGCATGGTTCGGATAAGCCCCCCCAGGTGCCCCAGATTGCGCTCCCCGGTGGCATGGAGCACGGCACCGGTACCCACGAAGAGCAGACTCTTGAAGAAGGCGTGGTTCACAACATGGTAAAGGCAGGCGGTAAGGGCCAGTGCGGCGAGATCGAACATGCCGTAGGCCTTGAAGAGAAGCGTGAGGCCGATGGCGGCCAGCAGCAGCCCGATATTCTCGATGGAGGAATAGGCCAGCAGCCGCTTCATGTCCACCTGTACGGTGGCGAAGACCACCCCAAAGAGCGCGGTGGACAGGCCGAACGCCAGCAATACCACTCCCCACCAGGCGGTCTGCACTTGGAGAAGGTCGAGGGACACTCGCAATAGGCCGTAGATGGCGGTCTTCAGCATCACCCCGCTCATCAGGGCGGACACCGGCGAGGGCGCCGCAGGGTGGGCCTCGGGGAGCCAAACGTGAAGCGGCAGCATGCCTGCCTTGGCACCGAAGCCCAACACCGCCAGGAGAAAGGCCGCCGACCCCCAGAAGGGCGGCAGCAGTTGAGCCCGCATGTTGTCGAAGGTGTAGTCCCCGGTGTTGGCCTGGAGGACGCCAAAGGACAGGAGAATGGCGATGGCGCCGATGTGGGCGATAAGAAGATAGAGGAATCCCGCCTGCCGGATTTCAGGCACGCGGTGGTTGGCGGTCACCAGGAAAAAGGAGGCGAGGGCCATGGCCTCCCAGGCCACCATGAAGGCGTAGGCGTCGTCGGCCAGCACCACCAGGGCCATGCTGGTGAGGAAGAAATGGTACTCCAGGCACAGGAGACCGGGCGGCGTACCCTCCCCCTGGCGGAAATAGCCGGCGGCGAACACCGAAATCCCGGCACCGGCGGCACCGATGACGGCCAGGAAGAAAGCCGACAGGCTGTCGAGACGCAGATGGAAAGGAAGCTGGGGCAGACCGAGGGGCAGGATGGCCGTTTCCGGCGTACCCAGCAGGGCCGTTCCCGCCGCCCCGGCGAGAACGAGTCCGACGGCACTGCCGAGGGGAAACAGCCCCCGGGCCACCAGGGTGAAATTGCGCAGGGCTGCAACCCCCGCCAAGCCAATTAGCAACCACGCCGCCAGGGCCGCCAGGACCCAGTCGATGGCCAACCAGCTCGACATGTTCGTTGCGGCTCCTCGTATCAACAGATTGGCCAACGGACGGCGGCAAGAAGGCCGCCTACAGGGGGGCTTACAGGATGAACATTATATTTACTTGCAGTTAGGCTGCCATTGCAATTTGATTAACATCGGCGCCCGAGAGGGACGCTGCCGCCCATCTCGGTTAACATGGAATCATGAGTAGAACCCGGGAGCAAGCATCATGATCACGCGACACCTCCGCATCAGCGGCCTGGTTCAGGGTGTCGGCTATCGCTGGTCGATGGTTGAGGAGGCGACGCGCCTGGGCCTCGACGGCTGGGTGCGCAATCGCCGCGACGGCAGCGTCGAAGCGATCGCCCGGGGGGATCCCGCTACCCTCATCCGACTCACCGAGTGGGCGCACCGCGGGCCGCCGGGGGCGCGGGTCGAAAAGGTGATCGTCTGCGATTGCGATGACATCCCTCCTCCGGGTTTTCACCAGTATCCGACGGTTTGACAGCCCAGGAGCGCTTTCGCTACAGTCGTCGCTTCCCCAACCCCTCAGCATTCTGCAGGAGAAATTCATGGCCGTTCTCGTCGGCAAGCAAGCCCCGGACTTCACCGCCATTGCCGTTTACGGCAACAACGAAATCAAGGAACTCAAGCTGTCCAGCTATCGGGGCAAGCCCGTCGTACTGTTCTTCTACCCGCTGGATTTCACCTTCGTCTGCCCCTCCGAACTCATTGCCTTCGATCACCGGCTCTGCGAATTCGAACAACGGGGCGTCGAAGTGATCGGCGTCTCCATCGACTCTCAATTCACCCATCTCGCTTGGAAGAACACCCCGATCAAGGAAGGCGGCATCGGACCCGTCGGCTATCCCCTGGTTGCCGACGTGAAGCACGACATCTGCCGCGCCTACGACGTCGAACTGGAAGCCGCGGGCGTCGCCCTGCGTGGCTCCTTCCTGATCGACAAGAATGGCGTGGTCATGCACCAGGTCGTCAATATGCTGCCCCTGGGGCGCAATATCGACGAAATGCTGCGCATGGTGGACGCCCTGCAATTCTTCGAGGAGCATGGCGAGGTGTGCCCCGCGGGTTGGAACAAGGGCAAGCCCGGCATGACCGCCTCGCCGGAGGGCGTCGCGGCCTATCTGGCCAAGAACGCCAAGAAGCTCTGACACCGCCAGGGCGTCCCGCCGATGTTTCCCGGAGCCCGTCGCGCTCCCGCGGGAGGCGCCCGGCGGGATCCCTGTACCCATAGAACGGACAATACCTCGCCCCGGCGAGGTATTTTGTTTCCGTCGTCCACATAGATGCGGTATTTTTGCCATTTATGTACAATCCGGGAACATTAAGGTTTTCGACGGATCATGGCTGACGATCGCTACCTCACCACCCGGCAAGTTGCTTCCCGTCTCGGCATCTCGCTGGGCACAGTCCAGCAGATGGTCGAGTCCGGTGCCCTCGAGGCCTGGAAGACCGCCGGCGGCCATCGCCGTATCCTGGCGAGTTCGGTCGAAGCCTACGTGGCCCGCACCCATCCCGCCACCCGCGCCGACAATGCCGAGAGACCGCTGGACATTCTGATCGCCGAAGACGATCCCCTCCAGCGAAAGCTTTACGAAACCACCTTGGGGAGCTGGCAGCTTCCGCTGCGCATTCGCCTCGTGGACAACGGTTTCGACGGGCTGATCGAAGTGGGCCGCTCGGTCCCGGACATCCTGATTGCCGATTTGGTCATGCCGGCCATGGATGGGTTCGAAATGGTGCGCCGACTGCGGGAGCGGCCGGAATTGGCCCCCATGGACATTCTGGTGGTGAGCGCCCTCTCGGCGGAAGAAATCGCTGCCGCGGGCGGCCTCCCATCCGCAGTGACGGTTTACCGGAAACCGGTGCCTTTCCATGAACTCAAGGGCTACACCCAGGCACGGCTCAGCACGCGGCGGCGGAATTGAGCGGCCAGGGAAGATGGACGTTTCCGTCCCCGACTTCAGTTTGGCGCAAGAACGGTCGATATCGGGAAGGATTGGGCTGGCGGGGCCTTCGCCGCTAACGTATCATGGGCAGGACGGTCCTGCGTAAAGACAATAAAGACAGGGTGAGGAGACAATCATGGGACTTTTCGGTGGCAATGCCTCCCTGGATAAGATCGATCGGGATATTGCAGCCATTGCCGACGGCAATGCGGACCTGTCCTGTGCGATCGGATCCAGCGACAACGGCACTGCCGGGCGCATTTCGTCCAACCTGAATCGCTTCTTCGGCAAGGTACGCGGGCTCATCGTCCACGCCCGGGAAAAGAGCGTCAGCATTGCCGCCGACGCTGCCCGCATGAACCATCTGGTCCAGCTCACCGGTAGCGCGGTGAAGAAGCAGGAAGACCTCGCCGAAGCGGTTTTCGCGTCGAGCAACCGGGTCAATCAGGCGGTGTCCGAAGTGGCCCTCAACGCAGACGCCATCGAATCCTCCACCCACAACAATCTCGACCTCGCCCAACGCTCCCTCGACCAGATGCACACCGTGGCCGACACCATGCATTCGGCCAACGCCCATATCGAGCATTTCGCCACCACCGTCGGCGAACTCCACACGAGCTCGATGAAGATCAACGAAATCGTCTCGCTGATCAACGACATTTCCGACCAGACCAACCTGCTCGCCTTGAATGCGGCCATTGAAGCCGCCCGGGCCGGCGAAGCCGGGCGCGGTTTCGCCGTGGTTGCCGACGAAGTCCGAAAACTTGCCGAGAAGGTCAAGACCGCCACCCAGGTGATCGGCCAGAACACCCAATCGATGATCAACCTCGTGGTGGACACCTCGGAAAAAACCCGGGCCATCGTCAGCGACGTGACCCAGGCCAACAGCTACATCGAAACCTCCGCCAGGGATTTGGGCGCCATGGTCGAAGACTTCAAACAGACCACGGATCAGCTGGGCACCATCGCCGGTGCCATCCGCAACCTACGGGAAAGCAACCAGTCCATCCACAGCGAAGTCGAGGAAATCCGCAATCTGGCCCTGGATATTTCCGGGAAGGTTCGCCAATGCGAGGATTCGGCCAAGACCCTGCGTGGCTCGACCGAGGACTTGCAGGGCACCCTGGCCGACTTCCGCACCGGCAACAGCATGTTCGACAAACTCCACGATGCCAGCGCAGTCTTCCGCGACAAGGTCGCCGCTGTGCTCCAGCGTCTCGCGGATCGCGGAGTGAACGTCTTCGATCAGGCCTACAAGGATATTCCTGGCTCCAACCCCAAGCGCTTCACCACGGCTTACGACAGCCAGTGCGACTCCGAGTTGACTCGCATCTACGACGACATGCTGCGCGAGTTGCCCGGCCTGATCTACTCTCTGGCGGTGGACAACAAGGGCTACGCGCCGGCGCACAACAGCGTGTTCTCCAACGCGCCCAGCGGCGATCCGGTGGTCGATACCGCCAAGTGCCGGCATAAGCGCATGTTCAACGACCCCGTCGGAATCAAGCTCGCCACCAATCAGAAGCCGTCGCTCTTCCAGACCTACGTCCGGGACACCGGCGAAATCCTCAACGACCTCTCGATGCCCATCATGGTCGGCGGTCGCCATTGGGGCGCGGTGCGCATCGGCTTCAAGACCGACCTGGTCAAGTAAGGGCGGCATGGCCGCCATCGGCTACCGCGACGTCCTTGCCTATTGGTTCGGTTCGCCCGGCGATGCGGATTACGGGCGACAGCGTGCCGCCTGGTTCAACAAGAATCCCGAGGCGGATGCTGAAATCCGCAGCCGTTTCCGGGCGTTGCACCAATGGGCCAAGGGCGGGCTGCTGGACGCCTGGGCCGAAAACCCCGATTCCCTGCTCGCCCTGATCCTGGTGCTCGATCAGTTCTCGCGCCAGATTTACCGGGACGACCCCCGCGCCTTCGCCACCGATTCGAAGGCCCTGGCCCTGGCCGAAACGGCCGTGGCACAGGGAGTAGACCGCCAATTGCCGCCTCTGCAGAGGGTTTTCATCTACATGCCTTTCGAGCACGCCGAAGACCTTGCAGCCCAGGATCGCGCAATTGCCCTCTTCGACACCCTGGCCGCCGAATCGACCGAACTGGCCTCTTTTGCCGACTATGCCCGGCGCCATCGGGAAGTCATCGCCCGCTTCGGCCGTTTCCCTCACCGCAACGCCATCCTCGGCCGCACCAGCAGCGCCGAGGAAACTGCCTACCTCGCGCAACCGGGCAGCGGTTTCTAGTTAACTCGGCAATTCGCTCGGACTGCGCACGAGAGATCGATCGCACGCAATCATCACGCCGTGGCCCGGCGACGCGCATCGGGGACCGATCGGCAGGATGCTCCCTGCGCTCAGGGGTAGATGATTTCCACGTTCTCGGGCTTCAGCCAAGCGTGCAGCTCAGCGATCAGCGCATCGTCCAGGCGTACCCTGATGGCATCTCCCAGGGCCAGCTCGCACTCGGCCTGAGCATTGCGATAGCGCAGACGAACTGGAGCAGTGCCGGGAACGAAGGGCTCCAGTAGAGCCTTCAGCCGCCGGGCGTCGGCGCCCCCGTTGAGGCGCAGGAGCAGATGGCGGGCAAATTTCGCCCGCGCTTCCCCGAGGGTGAGCAGACGGTCGGCCACCACCCGGTTTCCCCCGGAGAAATCGTCGTAGCTGACTTTGCCCTCGACCACCAGGAGTTCGTCGGTGACGATCTTCGCCCTTTCGGACTCGAACAGCTCGTTGAACACCGTCACCTCGACCAGGGCCGTGCCGTCGTCGAGTTGCAGGAAGAGCATCTTGCCGCGTCGGGTCATCTGGGTGCGCAGTCCGACCACGACACCGGCGATGAGAGTCATTTCCTTGGCCGGCTCCAACTGGGCGAGCCCGCGCCGGACGAAGCGGGACAGCTCCTTGCGGTGGGCATCGTAGGGGTGGCCGGAGAAGAAATAGCCCAGGGCGAGCTTCTCCTGCATCAGCCGCTCCTTTTCGTCCCAGGGCTTGACGTCGACATACTGGGGGGCGTGCTCCTCGGCGGCAGGTCCGATGTCGAAGAGGCTGACCTGGAGGGCATCCCGCTCGGCCTGCTCGGCGAAATCCATGGCAATGCCCACCGAGGCGAGGAGCCGATGGCGATCGGCCTGACCCGCGACCTGCGGCGCGATGGCGTCGAAGGCCCCGGCGCGTATGAGTGCCTCGATGGTGCGTCGATTCACCAAGCGCTTGTCGACCCGCTTGCAAAAATCGAACAAGTCCTTGAATGCCCCATCCTTATCCCGCGCCTTGACGATGCACTCCACCGCCTGCTGGCCGGTACCTTTGACCGCCCCCAGCCCGTAGCGGATGGTCTTGCGATCGACGGGTTCGAACCGGTAAGCCGACGCATTGACGTCGGGACCGAGGACGCCGATCTTGTTGGCGACGGTGTCCTCGTAGAAGATCTTTACCGTGTCGGTGTTGTCCATATCCGAGGACAGGGTCGCCGCCATGAAGGCCGCGCAGTGGTGGGCCTTCAACCAGGCCGTGTGGTAGGTGACGACGGCGTAGGCGGCGGTGTGGGACTTGTTGAATCCGTATTCCGCGAACTTGGTCATCAGGTCGAAGAGCTGCTCGGCCAGAGCCGGGTCGTAACCCTTCTCCCGGGCACCGGCGGCGATGGTCTCCCGGTGCTTGGCCATCTCCTCGGGCTTCTTCTTGCCCATGGCCCGGCGCAGCATGTCGGCGCCGCCCAGGGTGTAGCCGCCGATGATCTGGGAAATCTGCATCACCTGTTCCTGGTACACGATGACGCCATAGGTGGGCGACAGGCAGGCGGTGAGGTCGGGGTGGAAGTAGTCGATCTTCTGCTGGCCCTTCTTGCGCAGGATGAAGTCGTCCACCATCCCCGAACCCAGGGGGCCCGGCCGGTAGAGGGCCAGCACGGCGATGATGTCTTCGAAGCGGTCCGGGGCGAGCTTTTTCA
>SSTA01000190.1 GCA_009469685.1 Azonexaceae bacterium
CGACTCGGCACCGTTGAAGAACGCCACATGACGCCAGTGGCGGATATCGAAATCGGTGCCGGCGACACGGTTCAGGTGCAGCAGCATGTTGCGGTTGAAGGCGGCGGTCACGCCCAGTGGATCGTCATAGGCCGGCTCCAGTACCCGCGCCGGTTTGACCAGGTCGACGCCGATCAGCAGCGACCCGCCCCGGCACTCGGCATGCGCCTGGCGCAGGAAATCCAGCGCCTGGTGCGGCGTGAAGTTGCCGATGCTGGAACCCGGATAGAACAGCGTGCGCGGTCCCTCGCCCGCTTCCGCCGGCAATGCCAGCCGCGCGGAAAAGTCGAGCCCGACGCCGAGGATGTCCAGCGCGGGGTAGTGCCGATGGAGGTTCTCCAGCACCTCGCGCAGGTAGTCGGCCGAAATATCCACCGCGACGTAGCGCTCCACCGCCAGCGCGGCGAACAGGCGCTGGGCCTTTTCGCAACTCCCGGCACCCAGGTCGACCAGCGTATGCACCGGCCCCAGCGTCGCGGCGATCGCCGGCAGGTCGGCGGCGAAGATCGCCGCCTCGGTGCGCGTGGGGTAGTACTCGGGCAGCTCGGTGATGGCGCAAAACAACCGCGAGCCGAGCGCGTCATAGAGATACTTCGGCGCGATCGTCGCCGTCGGTGCGCGCAGGCCGGCGAGCAACTCCGCGCGTATCGCGTGTGGATCGTCGCGCCCGATCTGAAGCAGTTTCAGCGACCCCATCGCGACTCCGTTCCGCTCGCGGCCGACGGCGGTTGGCTCCGGCGCGACCGCTTCATCGCGCGCCCCCGCCCACCGCGGGCTTGGCGGCCTTGGCCGCCGCGACTTCTCGCGCCAGATCCTCGCCGGACTTGTAATGCGGCACCTTGAACACCAGCCGCTTGAACCGCTGCACGAAACTGTTGCCGCCGGCGACCTCATCCTTCCAATAGGCCTCGGCGAGGGCAAGATTCTTCTTTTCGTCAAGTTCGAAGGCATCCTTCGATGCCTGGCCGCCGAAGATGTAGAGCTTGCCGTCGATCATCTTCCATGTGTCCGCGTCGCCACCCCAGGGGATGCCATAGGCGATGCCATTGGCGCAGTAGCCGCCGAATTGCGGCAGGTAGCGTTCCGGCGCGCGATCGAACAGCGCCTTGTGTTCGGCGCTGGCGAAGCGGAAGGTGATGTCCTCGTGCCGGCTGCTGAAGCGCGGATCGCCTTGGGCGTGCTTGCCGTCGACGAAATAGGCGACCACATCGGCGCCTTTCAGCATCACCCGCGCCGACTCGCCGTCCTCGACGGCATTCACGGGCGTGTATTTGCCCGACGGGTTCTGCGCCACCATCGCGCCGCAGCCGCCCAGCAGGAACGCGGCCGCCAGCAGCGGCAGCCAGGCCTTGAGCAATCCAGGATTCATCGCGGGGTCTCCAGTGAAAGCGGCGGCGCCAGGGGCGCCAGCCCGGATTTGGTCGTCTCCGGCAAAGCGTAGGGCGCCGGCCAGCCCAGCATCGCGCTGGCCTCTCGGCACCTCGCCTCGAGGTCGGCGCCATCCCGGCCGCCCAGATGCAGGATGCCATAGCGGTAGCTCGAAAGCCACTTGAAATCGCGCGCGATTTGGCCGGACGTCTTCGGAAAGACGAACAGCAAGGCATCTAGAAATGCCTTTTGCATTGCATTCCGGCGCGCCGCGGAGGGCATGGGCGGCCGCGCGCGTGGATCGAAATCGCGGTAGACGAAGCTGGCCGCCGCGCCGGCGCTCGGTGCCTGCCGGGGCAACCAGGCGGGATCGCGGCCATGCGCCAGCTCGAGCGCGACGCGGTGCAGATCGACACCATCCACGCGCAGGTAAAGATCGGAGAATTGCGCCGCCATGCGTGGATTGAATTCGATCACCGTCAGCCGGTCGTGCGCGGCGTCGTAAAGGAACTCCATGTTGAACAGCCCATGGCGAAAGCCGGCGGCGGCGAGGAATCGACGCGCGACGTCGAGCGCCCGCGCCCGCGCCGGGTCCGCCAGCTGGCACGGATAGGCGAATTGCATGAACGCCTGGGTGCCCGGATACATCACCGACTCGACGATGCCGAGGGGGCGAACCTCGCCTTCGAAGGCGTAGCCGTCGAGGTTGAACTGTCGGCCGCCGGCCGGCTGTTCCAGCATCAGCCGGTGGGCGCTGCCGGCCGCCGGCAGGCGCTTGCGGACGACGCGCTCGAAGGGTTCGACCAGATGGCGAATCACCCACAGTTCCCAGGGCCCGAAGCGGGTCATCGCGGAGAGTTCCTCGCGACCGCGCACGGTGCGGGCCAGCACCGAGAACGCCGCCTTCACCGGCTTGACGAAAGCCGGATAGTCCAGCCCGTCGGGGATCGGCTCACCGTAGCGCGCCGGTAGCGGCCGCGCCTCCACGTTGGCCTCGGGCGCGACGCGCGCCAGCAACTGGCGCGCATACAGCTTGTGCTGGCAGGCCAATACGGCATCCACCGCGGTACCGGGCCAGCCCATGCGTTCGGCGAGCATCGCCGCCGCCAGCGCGCCGAACTGCTCGTGGTTCGAGGTCACCGCCGTCCATCCCGCGCGCGCCGCGCGCTTGGCGAGGCGATCGACGAAACGCTCCAGATCGAAGCCGGCCAATCGCGCGTTGCTGGGAAAGGTGAACAGGTCGAAACCGGCGTGGTCGGCCGGGAATTCGCCGCCCCACCGCGCGAAGCCGATGCGGTCCCAGTCGTAGTTGAAGAGCACCAGGGTCCGCCCGGTCATGTCCGCTCCCCTGCGTCGAGCCGCGTGCCGCGCAACATCCATTTGATCGCCCATGGCAGCAAGGCCAATGCGAACAGCGAAAGCAATACCTGTAAGGAATAGATGTCGCTCAGCACGCGGATGCGCGCCAATTCGGTGCCGGCATTGACATAGACGAAGGTGCTGGCCGCCATGCCGACGAAGCTGACCCAGAAGAAGGTCCAGGTCTTCATCGTGGTCAATCCCGCGGCGACGTTGACCACCGCGAAGGGAATCACCGGCAATAGCCGCAGGCTGAACAGGTAGGCGATGCCGTCGGCCGCCATCCGGGCGTCGAACCCGGCCAGCCGCTCGCCATGGCGCCGGCGTACCACCGGTTGCAGATACTGGCGCACCACCGTCATGGTCAGCGTGGCCCCCGCGGTGCACCCGGTGAGACACAGCAGCGTGCCACCGAACGCGCCGAAGCCGGAGCCGGCGACCAGCATCAGCACCGAGGCTCCGGGCAAGGCCAGCGCGGCGAGCAGCGCGTGCACCACCACCACCGCGAGCGTCGCCAGCAGCGGATGGGCTTCGACCAGATCGAGGAACGCCGCATGGTGGGCCACCCAATGATCCAGCCGCGTGTCGCCGA
>SSTA01000191.1 GCA_009469685.1 Azonexaceae bacterium
AGGGCATCCCGGCGCTGTATCGCGTGCAGACCGCCGGCAAGGTGCGCATGAGCACCGTGGCCGCCGCGCACGAAGGCTTGGGTGTCGATTGCTACGCCTGGTCGAGTTCGCCCCTGCGCCGTTATTGCGACCTGGCCAACCAGTGGCAGTTGATCGCCTGCCTGCGCGGCGAGCCGGCGCCCTTTCCACCCAAGTCCGCCGACCTGCTGGCCGCCTTGCGCGACTTCGAGCTGACCTACGCCGCCTACGCCGAGTTCCAGCGCGGCATGGAGCGCTACTGGTGCCTGCGCTGGCTGCTGCAGGCAGGCACCACAGCCTTGCCGGCGCGGGTGATCAAGGAACAACTGGTGCGCCTGGAGGCGATTCCGCTGGTGATCCGCCTGCTCGACCTGCCCGGGCTCGAGGTAGCCGCGCGCGGCGCGCGGGTACAGGTGGCGATCGAACGTATTGACCTCCTGGAGGCGGACATCCGCGCCCGATTCGTCGAATTGCTGCCGCAGGGCGGGTCTGATGCGGCCTTAGGCACGGAAGGCGACGAAGAAGCGGCGGACTAAAATCGGCGGATGCCGCAAGCGCTCGCCAACTTGCATTTCCATCCGGCCAGGCTGCCGCTCGTTTCGTTTCTGGCCGCGATGCCGGCGATCAACGTCGCCTTCGGGATCTCGATCGCCATCCACGCCGTGCTGCTCTCGATCCATTTCGAGTTGCCGGACAAGCTGGCCAAGGCTTCCGAACGCGCGCTCGACGTCATCCTGGTCAATTCGAAGCAGAAGTCGCGGCCGACCAAGGCGCAGGCCAAGGCGCAGACCAACCTCGACGGCGGCGGCAACGTGGCGGAGGACCGGCGCGCCAAGACGCCGCTGCCGGCATCCCAACGCGATACGCCGGGCGACGCCGCGGTCGAGGCGCGCCGCCGCGTCGCCGAGCTCGAAGCGCAGCAGCAGGCGATGCTGACGCAGATGAAGGCCGCCAAGTCGGTCAACGCCGAACGCGCGAGCGAAGCGACGCCGACACCGGCGCCGGCGATCTCAGGCGCCGACCTCGCCAGTTCCGCGCTGGCCATCGCCCGTCTCGAAGGCCAGATCGCGCGCAACCTCGAGGAGTACCAGCAGCGGCCGCGCAAGCGTTCTTTTGGCGCGCGGGTCGAGGAGTACCGCTTCGCCCAGTACATCGAGGACTGGCGACAGAAGGTGGAGCGCATCGGCAACCTCAACTACCCCGAAGCCGCGCGCGGCAAGCTCTACGGCAGCCTGGTGCTGACCGTGGTGATCAAGGCCAGCGGCGACCTCGACCGCGTCGAGCTCAACCGTTCCTCCGGCCAGAAGCTGCTGGACGATGCGGCACTGCGCATCGTCAAGATGGCCGCGCCCTACCCCGCCTTCCCCAAGGCGATCAGTCGCGACACCGACATCCTCGAAATATCCCGCACCTGGACCTTCACCAGTGCCGACCGGCTCAGCGCCGAATAGGAAGATAAGATGGCAAGAGACAACGACGACATCAGCATGGCGCTGTTCTGCGACTTCGAGAACATCGCGCTGGGCGTGCGCGACGCGCAATACGAGAAATTCGACATCAAGCCGGTGCTGGAGCGCCTGCTGCTCAAGGGCAGCATCGTGGTCAAGAAGGCCTATTGCGACTGGGAGCGCTACAAGAGCTTCAAGTCGGCGATGCACGAGGCCAACTTCGAGTTGATCGAAATTCCCCACGTGCGTCAGTCGGGCAAGAACTCGGCCGACATCCGCATGGTGGTCGACGCGCTCGACCTCTGCTACACCAAGGCCCACGTCAATACCTTCGTCATCATCAGCGGCGACTCCGACTTCTCGCCGCTGGTTTCCAAGCTGCGCGAGAACGCCAAGCGGGTGATCGGCGTCGGCGTCAAGCAATCCACCTCGGACCTGCTGATCGCCAACTGCGACGAGTTCATCTACGTCGACGACCTGGTCAGGAAGCGTCAGCGCGAGAACGGCGAACGGCAGAACCGGCGCCCGCTCGATCCGGCGGAAGCCGAGGCGCGCAAGCTCAAGGGCATCGGCATGGCGATATCCACGGTCGAGGCCCTGCTCGAGGACCGCGCCGACGACGAGAAGGTCTGGGCCTCGGTGGTCAAGGAAGCGCTCAAGCGCCGCCATCCCGGCTTCAACGAGACCTACCACGGCTTCAAGACCTTCGGCGGCCTGCTCGAAGAGGCCCACAAGCGCGGGCTGCTCGAATTCGGCCGCGACGAGAAATCCGGCACCTACGTGCGCCGCCGCGCCGGCGCGGTGCTGCCGGCCGGCGCGGCCGCCCCCGAGTCGGCCGAAGCTGCGACGAGCGGCGAATCGGCAGCGGAAACCGCCGTCCCGCCAGGGCTGACTTTCACCCCCGCGGACAATGGGGAGTCGGTCGCCGCGACGGACACCGGGGACAATGCCCCGCCTGCCGAGACGGACGCCGAGCCGGCTGCCGCCACAACTGTCCGCCCCGCGCGCTCGCGGCGCGGCGGGCGTTCGCGGCGCGGCGGCAAGAATGCGGACGCGCAGGCCGGCGACGCGTCCATCACCGCCGAGGCAAGTGCCGATTCCGCCCCGCCATCGCCCACGCCGCCTTCCGCCGAGAACGCCGCGCCAACGCCCGCCGAGCCACAGGCCGAGGCCGCCGCCCCGACCAAGGCCGCCAAGCCGAAGTCGCCGCGCCGCCCGCGCGCGCCGCGCAAGCCGAAGGCGGCGGAATGACGGATCGCTATGCCGTCCTCGGCAACCCGATCTCGCACAGCAAGTCGCCGCGCATCCATGCCCTGTTCGCGGCACAGACCGGACAAGACCTGAGCTACGAGGCGATCCTCGCCCCGCGCGACGGTTTCGCCGCCACGGTCAAGGCCTTTGCCGCGCACGGCGGACGCGGCGCCAACGTCACCGTGCCCTTCAAGGAGGAAGCCTTCCGCCTCGCCGACAGCCTGGGCCCGCGCGCGCAGGCCGCCGGCGCGGTGAATACGCTGAGCTTCGCCGACGGCGCCGTCACCGGCGACAACACCGATGGCGCCGGGCTGGTCCGCGACCTCGAGCACAACCTCGGCTGCGAACCCGTTGGCCGGCGCATCCTGCTGCTCGGCGCCGGCGGCGCGGCGCGCGGCGTATTGCTGCCGCTGCTGCTCGCCGGCCCGGCGGAATTGCTGATCGCCAATCGCGGCGAGGAAAAAGCGGCGCGACTGGCCGTCGAGTTCGCCCGCCTGCCGGCCTGCGCCGTCGCGGTCAAGCCCGACGGTGTCGGCTTCGCGGCGCTGGCGGGGCGCGAGTTCGACCTGGTCATCAACGCCACCTCCGCCGGGCTCACCGACGCCGAACTGCCACTGCCGTCGGGGTTGTTCGCGCCGCGCTGCGTGGCCTACGAAATGCTCTACGGCCGCGAAACGCCCTTCATGCGCCAGGCCCGCGCCGCCGGCCCCACCGTGCGCATCGCCGACGGGCTGGGCATGCTGGTGGAACAGGCAGCGGAAGCCTTCTTCGTCTGGCGCAGCGTGCGTCCGCATACGGCGCCGGTCTTGGCCGCGCTACGCTAGACCGCGGCCAGTGAAACACCCCGCGCCGCGTTGGCTGAAGCTGCTGTTGGGCGGCACCCTGGCGCTGGCGCTGCTCTGGCAGGGCTGGTACCTGGGCTGGGTGGTGTGGTGGAAATGGGTCGATCCAGGCACCACGAGCTTCCAGCGCCAGCGCCTGGAAGAACTGCGCAAGACCCGGCCCGACGCGGACTTGAAGCAGGAATGGGTACCCTATGCGCGGATCTCGACGCAGCTCAAACGCGCGGTGGTCGCCGCCGAGGACGACAAGTTCGTCGACCACGAGGGCTTCGACTGGGAAGGTATCCAGAAAGCGCTGGAGAAGAACCGGAAGAAGGGCAAGGCCGTGGCCGGCGGATCCACCATCACCCAGCAACTGGCCAAGAACCTCCTCCTGTCGCCCAACCGTACCGTGCTGCGCAAGGGCGAGGAAGCGATCATCACCCTCTGGCTGGAACTCCTCTGGGACAAGCGGCGCATCCTCGAGGTCTATCTCAACGTCGTGGAATGGGGCGATGGCGTGTTCGGCGCCGAGGCGGCGGCCAAGCGCTACTACGGCACCACGGCCGCGCAACTGACGCCCGAACAGGCGGCGCGGCTGGCGGTGATGCTGCCGGCCCCGCGCCGCTTCGAACGCAACATCTATTCGCCCTACCTCACCGGCCGTACCCAGTTGATCATCGGCCGCATGCCGCACGCCGACGTGCCGTAGGACATTGCCACGCCCGGCAGCGCGTGCACCGGGACCGTGCCAGGCGCCGTCCCGCCAAGGCTGACTTTTGACGGCCGACGCTCGGCGTCAGCGTTCGTTCTTTGCGGACCTTGCCCCAAGGTCTGGCAGCAACCTGGTGGTGAGCGGTCCTTCAGTCCTTGATCGCCGTCTGCGGCGATTCAGATTCGCGGATGGGATTTGAATCCCTGGTTAAACAAGAATTCAGACGGGCTCTCTTCAGTCCGTACATCCCCCAGGGGGTTCTTGGAGCTCCATTTTGATGAAGCGCTGTAGGCTCCAAATCATCGCTCCTGGCGGTATTTACTTTTTATGGTCATTGGCAATAAAATTGATATATCGCCATTACCGATAGACGAGGCATATATGTCCATACTAACCCCGTTGACTACTATTCACACGCCGGAGCAGTTGGGCGCGATCCTGCGGGACCAGCGCCGCGCAAGGAAGATGTCGCAGACTCAAGTTGCGACACGCCTGAACATCAGCCAGAGTTGGTTCTCGGACTTGGAGCAGAACCCGGCGGAGCTCAATCTCGCCCGACTGCTGGTGCTCGCAAAAGCGCTGGGGCTTGAGGTGCTGCTCCGCTCGCAGGATACGAGGCCCAGCAGCACACCAAACGAGGACTGGTGATGGGGCGCAAGTCACATCAGCGAGTCTTGGCGCTTTGGATGAATGGCGCCCGGGTGGCTTACTGGACGATATCGCCAAATGGCCACGATGAATTGCGATACGTCGAGGAATGGCTACAGTCCGATCGTCGGCGGTCGCTGTCGTTGTCGCTGCCACTGCAAACCGGCGCTATCCGGAACGCGGCAGTCGGGGCCTATTTTGACAACCTGCTGCCGGACAGCGACCCGATACGCAAGCGGTTGCAGGCGCGGTTCGGGACCGCAACGCGAAGTGCTTTCGATTTGCTGGAAGCAATCGGCCAGGACTGCGTGGGCGCGGTCCAACTGATGCCCCTGGGTAGCGAGCCGACCGATTACCGCAAAACGGACGCCATGCCCCTGAGCGAGGCCAAGGTGGCGCAGGTGCTCCGCGACACGATCCTGCCCGGCGGCGGGATCCACCGGGAGGACCACGCGGATTTTCGTATCTCGATTGCGGGTGCGCAGGAAAAGACCGCGCTTACCTTGAATGAAGGTCAGTGGTGCCTGCCGCGCGGGGCCACGCCGACGACGCACATGTTCAAGCTGCCCTTGGGCCTGGTCGGTGCGCGCAAGGCAGACATGCGTACCTCCGTGGAAAACGAGTGGCTGTGCGCGCGGTTGCTGGGATTGTTCGGCGTTCCCGTCGCCGAGACCGCGATGGCGACCTTCGAAGATCAAAAGGCACTGCTGGTGACTCGCTTTGACCGCCAACGGATGGCGGAGGGATATTGGCTGCGATTGCCACAGGAGGATTTTTGCCAGGCACTCGGCTACCCAAGTACGCTGAAGTACGAAAGCGATGGCGGGCCTGGGCACGCGGAAATCGTCGAAAAACTGGTGTATTCGCGCAATAGCCGAGACCTTGAGACCTTTTTCCGTACTCAGGTCCTGTTTTGGATGTTGGCGGCCACGGATGGCCATGCCAAGAACTTCTCGATCCGGCTGCTACCGGGTTCGGCGTACGAAATGACGCCGATGTACGACGTGCTTTCTGCCTGGCCGGTGACCGGGCAGGGGGTCAATTTGCTTGACTACAAGGAGCTCAAGCTGGCGATGGCGCTCCGCGGCACGAATGCACACTACCTGCTGGAACAGGTACAGGCCCGGCATTTCGTGCGCTTGGCGGAGCGGTGCCGTATTCCCCGTGATCACGCGATACGGCTTGTCGAGGAACTGATCGCGAAGACGCCGAGCGTGGTTGAAAAAGCGGGGGCATCGCTACCCGATGGGTATCCAATGGATGTGTTTGAGGCTATCGCCAAGGGGCTTCAGTGGTCGGCGGACCGGCTTGGCAAGAGCCTTGCGCAAGGAACCTGATGTGACATGGAGCCCCAACCGCTCCGCCTCTCCACGCATCCGCAAGCCCGACCCGATCGCCCCCGCCGCTTAGAATGCCGGCCATGACCGATCCCGCCGACATCCGCGAGCCGACCGCCGACGCTGCCGACACCCCGGTCGAACGCGAGGAGGCGATGCATCACGACGACGTGCAGGAGAACCTGCGCGACGTCGAGGTGCTGCTGGCGCGGATGAAGCGGGTCGAGGGACTGGTGCATCGCCAGGACACGCCGCACCACGACCGGGTCGAGCAACTGATCCACAAGCAGCAGCTCGCCGAACTGGAAAAGCGGCTGGCCAACATGCACCCGGCCGACATTGCCTTCGTGCTCGAGGCCTTGCCGCTGGACGATCGCCTGCTGGTCTGGGACATGGTCAAGGCGGATCGCGACGGAGAGATCCTGCTCGAGGTTTCCGACGCGGTCCGCGAAACGCTGATCGAGACCATGGCGCCCTCGGAACTGGTCGCCGCGGTCGAGCAGCTGGATGCCGACGAAGTCGCCGACCTCGCCCCCGACCTGCCCAGCGACGTGCTGGCCGACGTGTTCCGCTCGCTCTCCGCGGAGGAGCGCGAGGAGCTGCGCTCGGCGATGTCCTACGATGAGGATTCGGTCGGCGCGCTGATGGACTTCGACATGGTCACCGTGCGCGAGGACGTCAGCCTGGAGGTCGTGCTGCGCTACCTGCGCCGCTTCGACGAACTGCCCGACCACACCGACCAGTTGTTCGTGGTCGACCGCGAGGACCACCTGCGCGGCGTGCTGCCGATCAACGTGCTGCTGATCAACGACCTGGACGCGGAAGTCAGCGCCCTGATGCTGACCGACACGCTGACCCTGGAGGCCACCGACAAGGCCGACGTCGCGGCGCAGGCCTTCGACCGCTACGACCTCGTCTCGGCCCCGGTGGTCGACCTGGAACGCAAGCTGGTCGGTCGCGTCACGGTCAACGAAGTGCTCGACTACGTGCGCGAGGAGGCCGAAGCCGACCAGTTGGCGCAGGCCGGCCTGAAGGAAGAGGAAGACATCTTCGCCCCGGTGATCGATTCGGTGAAGAACCGCTGGGCCTGGCTGGCGATCAACCTGATCACGGCGATGATCGCCTCGCGGGTGATCGGTGCCTTCGAAGGCACCATCGAGAAGCTGGTCGCGCTGGCGGCGTTGATGCCGATCGTCGCCGGCATCGGCGGCAATTCGGGCAACCAGACGATCACCATGATCGTGCGCGCCATCGCGCTGGGGCAGGTCAGCACCGATTCGGAGCGCCGGCTGTTCCGCAAGGAACTCGGCGTCGCGCTGATCAACGGCGTGATCTGG
>SSTA01000192.1 GCA_009469685.1 Azonexaceae bacterium
AGATAGCCGCTCGCATAACGCGCGGCGAGCCCCCGGGAACGCAAGCAGGCGATCATCAGATGGGCAAAGTCCTGGCAGACGCCACGTTTCTTTTCGAGGACTTCGAGGACCGGAGTCGACACCGTGGTGGCTTCGGGGTCGAATTGGAACTCGCCATGAATCTTGTGCATCAGGGCGACGGCAGCTTCGAGGAGGGGCCGTCCGGCGGGGAAGCATTCGGCGGCGTAGGCGGCAAATTCGTGTTTCACCCGGACGAAGGGGGATTCGAAGAGGAAGCGGACCGCCTCGAGATCGTCCTCCTCTGGCGCCAATCCCCCATAGGCCAGGCGATCGCGAATCACCTCCCAGGGCCGCGACTCCTCGGGGCTTACCCGCGGCAGATGGGATCCGACATCGACGATCATTTCCGAATGGACTGAAAGCGTCTCATGGGGCGACTCGAAACTCACCCACATGACCGGATTGTCGAAGGCATCGCGCCCGAAGCGGCGCCAGGTGGGGGACGGGTCGATATCGATGTGATGCGACTCGCAGCGCTGCCAGGGAAGATTCCGCGGTGACAGATGCAATTGCTGCTGGGACAGGGAGACGGGCGCCCCGTAATCGTAGCGAGTTTCGTGGATGACGTGATAACGCGCCATGGTCACAGGGCCAGGGTCTGGCGACTGACGTCGCCGACGTGGGTGAAGAAACGCATGGCAAGCCGATCGGACAATCCACGCACGGCGGCGACCACCTCGTCGAGACGCTGGGCCAACGTCTCGCACGGGGAACACTCGCGGCATTCGAGAAAAGGGATTCCGGCAAAATCTGCGAGATCGGTGCTCTTTAGCGCTTCCCCCGCCGCATTGAGGCGCGGATCGCGAATATCCCCCAGATCGTGATCCATGCGCTCCAGATAGCGCAGGAGATTTTCGACCTGAAAAGCGACCCCGTGCGGATTGGATTCGTCAAAGACCAGAAGATCGAGGACGGGGAGCAGTTCCGGCGGCCGCGAATAGCGGGAGCGGAAGGTGATGATGCTATCCATCAATTCCAGAAGCCATTCCAGCGTACCCGGTGCCCGGGCGGACGGCAGGCGGAGAAAGTGCCCCATGGCCGAGGCGAGATATTCCAGACGCTCGATGCGGCGGCCTACGAGAAGAAAGCGCCAGCCATCGTCCCGGGTCATGTTATCGACGGCGAATCCGGTCAAGGACGACGACACCAGCAGAACACGGTCAAGAAAGGCGATGGCCTCGGGCAGCGAGGGGTGCCGCTTGCGGGCCGCCTGCAGATCCCGTTGCAGTTTGTTGAGGGAATGCCAGTGATCGAGGGACAGACGTTCGCGCACATGGGTTGCCGACCACATCAGGGCGCGGATGCTGCAGGCCAGACTCCCGTCCTGGTCGGCGTCGTAAATCGATTCGAGCAGCCGATGTTCCGAGTGGTCTTCCGAAGCTTCATCCTCCTCCCGCGTGGGAACGATGTCCATTTCCTCGGCCAGTTCCTGAACCGCCGCAAGTGCCGGAGTCAATTCGCCGCCCGCTTCGACCAGGCGGGCAATCACGACGCGCAGCAGCCGCGCCGTGGAGTCGAAGCGCTCCGAATAACGACCTACCCAAAAGAGGTTTTCCACCACGCGGGATGACAGATTCGCGCCGCTACGTACCAGGTCTGTCACCCCAAGGGACGATTTGAGCAGGGTAAAGTCGCTGACGTGGCCATCGCTGAGGACCCAGGTGTCTTTGGACGAGCCGCCCCGCTGCATCGAAATGACCATGGCATTGGCGGCGCTCGCCACCCGGGCGAGGCCTCCCGGCATGACCTTGTACCCGCCAGGAGTCGCCACCGCATAGACCCGCAGGCCCACCGCCCGCGCCAGCAGGCGCCGCTCGTGGGCGCGACTCCAGGTCGGCGCCTGGGAGAGGTGCACCAGTTCCTGGGCGACATAGGCGTGGGGGCGCGCCTCGATCCGCCGAAACATCTCTTCGCGGGCCTCGCCCTTCAAGTCGCGGCCAAAAGTCGGGTCGAAATGTTGGGAAGGATAGGCGGGCTTGATGACCAGTTCGTCCAGGTGCTCGCGGACGTAGTCCAGCGCGGGCTTTTCCCCGCACCACCAGGTCGCCACCGCCGGCATGGCCAGACGCTCCCCGAGCAGCCTCTCGCAAATGGCGGGGACGAAACCCATCAGCGCTCCGGAACCCAACAATCCGCTCCCGAGCGCATTGGTCACCACCACCTGGCGAGCCCGCACCGCGTTCAAGAGCCCCGGAACGCCCAAAGCCGAATCGCCCCGCAATTCGAGCGGGTCGCAGAAGCTGTCGTCCTGACGGCGCAGGATGACATGGACTCGCTTCAACCCCCGCAGGGTCTTGAGATAGACGGTGTCTCCCCGCACGGTCAAGTCCTGGCCTTCCACCAGCGGAAAGCCCAGATACCGGGCCATGTAGGCGTGTTCGAAATAGGTTTCGTTGTAGGGCCCCGGCGTCAGCAAGACCACGTGCGGCTGCTCGCCGGGGGCCACGGGGGCGATTCCGGCCAGGGAATCCTGCAGGGTACGGAAGAAATCCGCCAGGTGCTCAACTCGCAAGTCCCTGAACAATTCGGGAAAGACGCGCGAAATGATGAGCCTGTTCTCCAGCGCGTACCCCGCCCCGGAGGGGGCTTGCGTACGGTCAGCGATGACCCACCACCGCCCGTCGGGCGAGCGTGCAAGATCGACGGCGTAAAAGTGGAGCCACCTGTCTTCAGGCGGCTTGACGCCGCGGCATGGCCAAAGATAGCCATGCTGGCCGTAGACCAGTGCGGGGGGAAGCAAGCCTTCGGCAAGCAACCGCTGTTCGCCGTAGAGGTCGGCCAGCATGGCATTCAGAACTTCGGCCCGTTGGGCCACGGCGGCGGCAATTTCGCGCCACTCGTCGGCGGCGATGATGAACGGCAGGGGGTCCAGGGCCCAGGGACGGTCTGCCCCATTGGGATCGGCGTAGACGTTGTAGGTCACGCCGTTTTCCTGGATGCGGCGATCGACGAATTCGACCCGCTCGCGCATCGCTTCCGGCGCGGCCGAATCGAGATGGACGAAGAATTGCCGCCAATGGGGCCGAACGGCCCCGGTGGCCGTCAACATCTCGTCGAACCGCTGGGTGTTGCGGGGGTAGATGGCGAGCAGCGTGCGGGCCATGGGCGGACTTAAAGGCATGGACGGCGCGCCGCAGCGCGCCGCCAATGGGCGTTAAAAACGCCGCAAGTCTAGCGTAAACGGGTGTTCTGCGCTGACCTCGGGCGCAGCGACTTCCATGCGTCCCGGCGTGTGACCGAATCGGAAGTAGCGCGCCAGCCGCCGGCTCTCTGCCTCAAAGGCGTTGACCGGAAACACATCGAAATTGCGCCCACCGGGATGGGCCACATGGTACTGACAGCCTCCCAGGGATCGATGCATCCAGGTATCCACGAGGTCGAAGACCAGGGGACCATGGACGCCGATGGTGGGATGCAGACAGGAGGCGGGCTGCCAGGCCCGGTAACGCACCCCGGCAACGAATTCGCCATTGGTACCGGTCGGCTGCAGCGGAACGGAACGGCCATTGCAGGTCAGGACGTAGCGGTCCGGTGCCATGCCGGCAACCTTGACCTGGACCCGCTCCACGGAAGAATCGACATAGCGCACCGTCCGGCCCACCGCGCCCTCTTCGCCCATGACGTGCCAGGGCTCGAGGGCATGGCGCAGTTCGAAATCGATCCCCTTGGCGGCGAAGTCGCCGTACTTGGGGAAGCGGAATTCGAAATGCGGCGCGAACCACTCGCTCCGGAACGGGAATCCCGAGTGCTGCATTTCCTCCACGACGTCGCGAAAGTCCTGCTCGACAAAGTGGGGCAGCATGAAGCGGTCGTGCAGTTCGGTTCCCCAGCGGGCCAGCCGCGGAGGATCGTAGGGCGCTTCCCAGAAGCGGGCAATGAGTCCGCGCAGCAGGAGCTGCTGCGCGAGCGACATGCGGGCATGGGGCGGCATTTCGAAAGCCCGCAGTTCCAGCAGACCATGGCGTCCGGCCGGACCATCGGGGGAGTAGAGCTTGTCGACGCAGAATTCCGAACGGTGCGTATTCCCGGTGACGTCAATCAGCAGATTGCGCAAGATGCGATCGACGAGCCAAGGCGGAACGTGACCGCCCGGTTCGGGTATTTGCCCGAAGGCGATCTCCAATTCGTAGAGGGAATCGTTTCTCGCTTCATCCACCCGCGGCGCCTGGCTGGTAGGGCCGATGAAGAGTCCAGAAAACAGGTAGGAGAGGCTGGGATGGTTGTGCCAGTAGGCGATCAGGCTTCTCAGCAGATCCGGCCGGCGCAGGAAGGGCGAATCATTGGTGGTCGCGCCGCCCAAGACGAAGTGATTGCCGCCTCCGGTCCCGGTGTGCCGCCCGTCGAGCATGAATTTTTCTGTGGTGAGGCGCGAGAGACGCGCTGAATCGTAGAGGAAGCTGGTCTGATCGACCAGTTGATCCCAGGAACTCGCCGGATGGATATTGACCTCGATGACGCCCGGATCCGGCGTGACGCGGAAATGCGAGATGCGAGGATCGGACGGCGGTTCATAACCTTCGAAGACGACGGGAAGATCCATTGTCTCCGCCGCCAGTTCGCAAGCGGCGACCAACTCAAGATAGTCATCGAGGGTGCCGGCGGGAGGCATGAACACATAGAGCTTTCCATCCCGCGGCTGGGCGCACATGGCCATGCGCGTGATCCAGCCCGCCGATTCCTTGTCCGCCGGCAAGCGATCCGCGACCTGGCCGCGGACAGAACCCTTTCCGTCGCCGCCCCGGGCACCCATCGCTTCACTGGCAGTTCGGGCAGCCTCGCTGGCGGCGCGGGTAAACTGCTGGCGAATCTCGGCGTAGGATTTGAGCGGCTGGGGAATCAGTGAGGGATCCACGGGGTGCACATAGGGGTAGTCGCCCTTGCTGACCCACGGCTGGGAATCGAGCGGCAAGCGATAGCCCATGGGCGAATCCCCCGGAATCAGGTAGCAGCGCTCGGAACGCAAAAACCATGGCCCGGTCTGCCATTGTCCAGACAAGTTTTTCATGACCGGGAAAACATGGCCGACGGTGTGGTTCAATCCCTGTTCGAAAATCTTCATCAAGCGTGCCCGCTCGAGGGGGTCATCGATTCGGGAATCGAAGGGATCGACGTTGGTCGGCAGCCGCCGCTCGCGCCATAGGTAGTAGAAGACGTCCTCGAAGGCGGGGAAAACGTACTGCGCATCGAGCCCGAGGTTCTCCGCCACTCTGGACAAGAAGGCCACCGACTGGGCATTGGTGACGCCGTAATCCGTTCGCTCATTGGCATAGAGGGATGGATTGCCCCAGAGGGGCTGACCATCCTTGCGCCAGAAGCAATTCAGGCTCCAGCGCGGCAGTTGTTCGCCGGGGTACCATTTGCCTTGGCCGAAATGCACAAAACCATGGACCCCATATTTCTCCCGCAAGCGATGAAAGAGGTCGGCAGCGAAGAGACGCTTGGTGGGTCCCAGGGCGTCGGTATTCCATTCAGCGCCGTCCGGATCGTCGACCGCGACAAAAGTAGGCTCGCCGCCTTGGGTCAGGCGCACATCCTGGGCATTCAGATCGCCGTCGATGCGATGGCCTAGGGCCTCGATTTCGGCCCATTGCTCGTCGGTGTAAGGCTTGGTGACCCGGGGAGCTTCCCAGATGCGGGTCACCTGCATGGCGTGGGAAAACTCGGTCTCGCATTCGTCCAAAGCTCCCGTCACCGGGGCGGCGGACGCCGGCTCCGGCGTACAGGCGAGGGGAATGTGACCCTCTCCGGCAAAAAGTCCTGACGTGGGGTCGAGTCCGATCCAGCCCGCCCCTGGCAAGTACACCTCGGCCCAGGCATGAAGGTCGGTGAAGTCCGCTTCGGGTCCCGAGGGGCCGTCCAGGGATTTCACGTCCGGCGTCAATTGGATGAGATACCCGGAAACGAAGCGGGCCGCCAAACCGATGTGCCGCAGGAGTTGAACCAAGAGCCAGGCGGTATCCCGACAGGAACCGGAACGCTTCTCCAGCGTCTCTTCCGGGGTCTGAACACCGGGTTCGAGACGGATGGTGTAGGAGATGTCCTGCTGCAAGCGGGCATTGAGCGCCACCAGGAAATCGACGCTGCGGGCCGTTTCCCGGGAAATCGAATCGAGGTATTTCTGGAACAGCGGTGTTGCCGGCAACTGGTAGAGATAGGGGGTCAGTTCGTGGCGCTGCCAGGCCTCATAAACGAACGGAAAGTTCTCGGCATGGGGCTCCAGGAAGAAGTCGAAGGGATTGATGACCGACATCTCGGCCACCAGGTCGACCTCGATGCGGAACTCCCGGGTCGGCTCCGGAAAGACCAGACGGGCGAGATAGTTGCCCTGGGGATCCTGCTGCCAATTGATGAAATGCTTCTCCGGGCCGATCTTGAGCGAATAGGAGAGGATGCGGGTCCGGGAATGGGGGCAGGGCCGCAGGCGGATGACGTGAGGTCCGAGACCGATCAATCGGTCGTAGTGATAGTGGGTGACGTGGTTGAGGGCGACGTGGATGGACACGCGTTTCTCCAAAAATCGAGTGGATCAAATAACTTACGCTGTAAGCGGGTTCTCGCCCTGCAGGGTGATTGGGTAGCTTAGCGGCGAATTGTTGCGAAGATGCGCCATCGGCATGGCGTGGAAGTGACTCAGTTGGAATCCTGCGAGGGCACCAGAAAATCGCGGCTGATCCCATCACCAATCTGGTAGATGCTATCCATGAAATCGGTCAGCCAATTGTGTAACCCTTGCTCGAGGATGTCGCCGACCCGAGCGTAATGCAGCCGGGCGTGGAGTATACCCGCTTGCCTCAAGGTCTCGCCAGAGTGCCGATTGGCCACCATTTCCAGGTTCTTGACCACGCCGTTGAGGCAGAAGTGCAAAGACCGCGGGAGATCCCTGTGCAGAATCAGCAATTCCGCGACCCGCTCGGGGGTGATGACGTCACGATAAACCTTGCGATAGTTCTCAAAAGCCGAAACGGACCGCAGCAACGCGCCCCACTGATAGAAATCCGTCGTTTCTTCGTGGCCCTGGGGACGTAGCACGTGATATTTGACGTCGAGGATGCGGGCCGTGTTGTCGGCGCGCTCGAGCAGCGTACCAAGTCGGATGAAGTGGTAGGCCTCGTCCTGCAACAAGGTACCGACGGTCACGCCGCGGGACAAATGGGAGCGCAATTTCACCCATTCGAAGAATTCCCCGACGCCCGACGCAAATATCTTATCGAAACTCTGGTCGCGGGCTTCGATCCAGGTTGAATTGAGCGTCTCCCACATCTCGCTGGTGATGGTTCCCCTCACGGCGTGGGCATTTTCCCGGCACATGCGCAGACAACTCGAAATCGAGGAATGATTGTCGGCATCGCAGACCATGAAGCGCAAGACGTTTTCGGCCGTCACCTCCTGGTACCTGGCGCCAAACGCCTCTTCCAGGCTATTGAGGACGATGATGGCCTTCCAGCTCTGGTTCGCCGCCTCGATCGACTGAGGCACAAGGGACATCTGCCAGGTAACATCGAGAAGTCTGGCAAGACTCTCGGCGCGTTCCATGTAACGGGCCATCCAGAAGAGATGATCGGCGGTACGGCTAAGCATTGATGAATTCTCCTCGTCAGCCTTCCAGGACCCAGGTGTCCTTGGTCCCGCCTCCCTGAGACGAATTGACGACCAGAGACCCCTTGGTCAGGGCCACCCGTGTCAATCCGCCAGGCACCATCTCGACATCCCGCCCCGAAAGCACGAAGGGCCGCAGATCGAGATGGCGCGGCGCGATGCCCTCATCGACAAAGGTGGGGCAGTTCGATAAGGCCAGGGTGGGTTGGGCGATATACCCATCGGGTCGCGCCTCCAGCAGCTTCCGGAATCTCTCGATTTCCTTTTTCGTCGAGGCCGGTCCCACCAGCATTCCGTAGCCTCCGGCCCCATGGACTTCCTTGACCACCAATTCCGGCAAATGGGCCAGCACGTAGTCCAAATCCGCCTTCTTGCGGCACATATAGGTTGGAACGTTATTGAGGGTGGGCTCTTCCCCGAGGTAGAAACGGATCATTTCCGGAACGTAGGGGTAGATGGATTTATCGTCGGCCACTCCGGTTCCGATGGCATTGGCCAGGGTGACGTTGCCTGCCCGGTAGGCCTGGAGCAATCCGGGCACGCCCAGCGCCGAATCGGGGCGGAATGCGAGGGGGTCAAGGAAGTCGTCGTCGATACGGCGGTAGATCACGTCCACCCTATGGGTCCCCTGAGTGGTCCGCATATAGACCTGATCCTTGGACACGAACAGATCGCGTCCTTCCACCAGTTCGACCCCCATCTGCTGGGCAAGGAAGGTATGTTCGAAATAGGCACTGTTGTAGGCCCCCGGCGTGAGGACGACGACGGTCGGATTGCTCACGCCCTTGGGTGCAACGGCCCGCAGCTTCTCCAGCAGCATGTCGGGGTAGTGCTGGACCGGCGCCACCTTGTACTTGGCAAAGAGTTCCGGGAAGAGCCGCATCATCATCTTGCGGTCTTCGAGCATGTAAGACACCCCGGAGGGAACGCGCAGATTGTCCTCCAGGACGTAGAACTCGCCAGCCCCGGCCCGCACGACATCGACGCCGGCGATGTGGGCGTAAATCCCTTCCGGCACGTCTACGCCCTGCATCACCGGCCGGAACTGGGCGTTCCCCAGGACCTGCTCCTCGGGTATCTTACCGGCCCGGAGAATTTCGCGGTCATGGTAGATATCGTTCAAAAAGCAGTTGAGCGCTTTGACTCGCTGCCGCAGTCCCGCCTCCAGGGACCGCCACTCTTCCGCCGGAATGATGCGCGGAATGATATCGAAGGGAATCAGCCGCTCCTTGCCAGCTTCCTCGCCATAAACCGCAAAGGTGATGCCGACCCGATGGAAGGCAAGATCCGCTTCGGCGCGCTTGCGGGCGATGCGTTCCATCGGAGTGACCTCAAGCCAGCGGGAATATTGGACGTAATGATTGCGGATTGCGCCCCGGGCGTCGGTCATCTCGTTGTAAAAATCCATTATCGGCTCGCCTCTCCAATGACTTTCTGTTGCCGCCTGAAATTCAGCATCTTCCGTGCCACGGTATCTCCCCCGGCTTCCCATTCGACGCGGCAGCCCTCCTCCGAACGCTCCACTACGCCCGCCTGCAGCCAAGGGCCTGATTTCACACGCCGTATATTAGCCGAACCGAACCCGTGTAGGCGCCGTACCGATCCATCTGGAGGCGCAATCCAGTCGCAGCTTCCGAATGCTGGCACCTTGTTGGTGCATCGCTCGACCAGAATGGGGCATCCCCCAGACCGCAAAACCATTACTAAAGTAATAGACTTTTTTGCAAAGCGAATTAAAATGAAGTGCAAAATAGAATCAAAACAGTTGAAGCGCGCGCCAGTCGCTTGAGAGGGATGAGACTCATGAATTCAATCCGCTTGGCATCGTCCCATGCCAGTAGTGCAGCCGCAGCGGCCAGCGAACTTGCCGGCCAGTTCTCGGGGTTTCGCCCGAGCCTGATCGTATATTTCGCCGCAGACGCGTACTCTCCCGACGAACTGGCCCAATCCCTTCGCGCGAAGTTCCCGGCTCCTACCGTGGTCGCCGGATGCACGACGGCAGGCGAAATCGGGCCGGAAGGTTATGCCGACGGAAGCGTCGTGGCCTTGGGATTTTCAGCGACTGATTTCAGCGCGGCAGCCACCTTGATCACCGGGCTCAAGAGCTTCGACCTCGGCGAATGCCAGCGCCGGGTCGAGAATACTCTCCAACGGATCACGCTCCAGAAAAAAGCGCTGGGGTTTTCCAACACCCTGGGATTATTGCTCATAGACGGGCTTTCTCTACGCGAAGAGCCCCTGGGCCGCGCGGTTCAACTCGTACTCGGGGAGATTCCACTGGTCGGCGGTTCTGCAGGGGATTCTCTTAAATTCCAGAAGACTTCGGTCTTCCTCGACGGCGAATCCCTGAGTGACGCCGCCGTGTTGGTGTTGATCAGTACGGACCTGCCCTTCCGGATCGTCAAGACGCAACACTTCGAGCGGACCGAAGGCCGCATGGTGGTCACTGCTGCCCGTCCGGCGGAACGCGTAGTCTCGGAAATCAATGGTTATCCGGCAGCACTCGAGTACGCCCGTATCGTCGGCCTGCCGGTGGAAAACCTCAACCCGCTGGCCTTTGCTGCCTATCCGGTCGTCGTGCGCATTGGCGGTAGCGAGTACGTGCGATCGATTCAGAAAGTCAATCCGGATCACAGTCTGTCTTTTTATTGTGCCATCGACGAGGGCATCGTCCTTTCACGGGCCCATGGCCTGGACGCCCTCGCCAATCTGGAAGAGATGCTGGCCGCGGTGGCCTCGGAAATCGGCGAACCTCAGGCAGTGCTCGCTTGCGACTGCATACTGCGCAATCTGGAATTCCGGCAGAAAGGGCTCACCGAAATCATCTCGACTGCCCTGAAAAAGCATCACGTCGTCGGCTTTTCAACCTTCGGCGAATTGCACAGGGGCATACACGTGAATCAGACTTTCACCGGCGTCGCCTTCGGACAGGCCCCTGCTGGAGCTCGCCAATGATCGAAGACGCCCTCGGCTTTCGCCGCGACGGCCTCCCCCCCGAGGTCGCCAGCGAGCTCTCTCGGCGGGACAAAATCATCCGAGTCCTGATGGACCGCGTCGAACAGGGCATGGACACCCAGGGCTCGGATTACAGCTTCTTCCAAGCTTCCGTGCTGCTCGGGGAACAGGTCAGAGAGCGGACCCAACTGCTCGACGAGGCAATGACCGCGCTCCATCGCAGCAACGCCGCACTCGCTGAGGAGAAGCGTGCGGTCGAAGCGGCGCGCGTCCGTCTTTTCGAAGCCATAGGCGCCAGCTCGGATGGCTTCGCCTTGTTCGACGCCGAGGACCGCCTACTGATGGCGAATCCCGAGTTTCTGAACCTCTGGAGCGCCACAGGCAATCCGGTCGAAATGCGCCCGGGTTTCGAATTCTCGGCGCTCATCGCGAGCCTGAAGACACAGGACGACAATCCCGGCTGGCTCGAGACTTGGGAGGAGGTCCATCGTTCGGCTTCCGCAGGAGTTGCGGTTCGGCGCGAAGTGCAGGTTCGCCAGGGGTTATGGCTACGCATTTCGGAGCGCCCTACCGCCGAGGGCGGTGTCGTCGGCACCTACGCCGATATCAGCGAAATCAAGGAGCGAGAAAACCGCCGCCGGGAGGAGGAACTCGCCGCCCAGGCATTGCTGCTCCAGACTACGCTCGATAATCTCGCCGAAGGCGTGGTCGTGTTTGATTCCGAGGCACGCCTCATTGCCTGGAACGACCGCTGCGCCGACATGCTTCGCATCGACCCAGCGCAACTGGCTAAGGGCGTGCCCCGCAATCACCTTCCTGAGGTCCTGGAAGCCATTCCCGAATCAGCGGCGCCCGAGGCCACCCTGGAAACCACTCTAGACGACGGGCGAACCCTCGCCTTTCGCCGTTCGTCTCTCCCGGACGGGGGAACGGTCCTCACTCTGAGCGACGTGACCGAACGCCGCCGCCAGGAATCCCGCATTCAGGAACTGCTCGACGAGCTTCGCGCGACTTTCGAAAACGCCCACGTCGGAATCGTCCACATTCGCGACCGGGTGATCATGAGTTGCAACGCCCGCATGGCCGAAATTTTCGGATGGGATTCAGCCGATCAGTTGGTCGGCTTGAGCACGGAAATGATTTATCCCTCCCACGAGGCTTGGGAAGCCGACGGCGCGGTAGCCTACGGCGAACTCGCCGCCCGGGGCTATAGCGACCGCGAGTACTGCTTTGCCCACCGGGACGGCCGGCCGGTCTGGTGCCATCGAACAGGCCGCCCGCTGGACAAGAGCAACCCCCACGCGGGCTCAATCTGGGTCTTCGCCGACATCACCCAGCGCCGTGCCCAGGAAGCCCAGCTGCAATTGGCCAGGACCGTGTTCGAACACAGTTCCGAAGCGCTCATGATTACCGACTGCGCGGGGTCTATCGTCGATGTCAACCAGGCCTTCACCTCGATTACCGGCTACGGACTCGACGAAGTTCGCGGACGCAATCCCAGCATGTTCAAGTCCGGTTGCCACGCGCCTGAATTCTATTCGAACCTCTGGCGCACGCTTCTGGCCACCGGCCGCTGGGACGGCGAGATCATCGACCGGAGGAAGAACGGCGAGCTCTACCCCAAGTGGCTATCGATCACGACAGTACGCGATGAGTCGGGCAATCCGGTCAACTTCATCGGCTCCTTCCAGGACATTTCCGAACGCAAGGCGGCCGAGGAGAAGATCCAGTTTCTCGCCCATCACGACGTACTCACCGCGCTGCCCAACCGACTCCTGTTGCGCGATCGCTTCGGTCAGGCCATGGAGCAAGCCAAACGCTCCGGCAAGAACCTGGCCTTCATGTTCCTGGACCTGGACGAATTCAAACGCATCAACGACTCTCTCGGCCACCGGATCGGCGACTATCTTCTGATCGCCGTCGTTCGCCGGCTAAAGGCCTGCCTGCGGGAAGCCGATACCATCAGCCGCCAGGGGGGCGACGAGTTCATCATCCTCCTGAACGACCTGGATACCCCAGTCGCCGCTGCCGGTATCGCGGGAAAGATTCTTGAGGCGATGAGCCAACCCTTCCAGATCTCCGGCCAACTCATCAATACCTCGGTGTCCATAGGGATCGCCATGGCCCCGGGAGACGGAACCGAGTTCGACGCCCTGCTGCAGAAGGCCGACATGGCGATGTACCATTCCAAAGAGCAGGGCCGCGGCAGTTTCAGCTTCTTCCGTCAGGAAATGAACGACGCGGCGGTGCGCCGGCATACCCTGGTCAATAGTCTGCACCGCGCCTTGAAGGCCGGCGAATTTCGCCTCTTCTACCAGCCCCAGATCGGCATCGCCGATAATGCCATGCTGGGCAGCGAAGCCTTGCTACGCTGGGTACGTGCCGACGGGAGTACGATCAGCCCAGTCGATTTCATCCCCATTGCCGAGGAAACCGGACTCATTCTGCCTATCGGCGAATGGGCTCTGGCGGAAGCCTGCCGCCAGGCGAGACTCTGGTATGACTCTGGAATTCCCGCACGGATTGCGGTCAATGTCTCAGGTCAGCAGGTGTACCGCTCCGACGTCCCTGCCCTGGTCGCGGCGTGTACCCGGGATGCGGGAATACCGCCGGAACTGATCGAAGTCGAGCTCACCGAATCGACCCTCATGCAGGACAGCCAAGCGGTCCGCGAGGTCATCCGGGAAATCAAGTCCTTGGGGAGTTCCATCGCCATCGACGACTTCGGAACCGGCTACTCAAGCCTTGCCTACCTCAGCCGCTTCGCCGTAGACAAGCTCAAGATCGATCGCTCGTTCATCGTTGGCGCCAGTGCCAACGAAGAGGATTACGCCATCGTACGCATGATCACCCAGATGGCCCATGTCCTGAATTTGCGTGCGGTGGCCGAAGGCGTCGAGACACCATCCCAGGTCGCTCTACTTCGCCAATGCGGTTGCGACGTAGCCCAGGGATTTCTCTTCAGCCGGCCCGTCGAACCTCTCCAGTTCGAGCGTTTCGTCCGCACGCCCCGCAGCCAATCGCCCTACGACTGGTACCTATAAAAAAACCCGCCGGCTGAGCCGGCGGGTTTTTTCGACACGAATCAACAATCAGACGCGTTCGAAGATGGTGGCGATGCCCTGGCCACCGCCGATGCACATGGTGACCAGACAGTACTTGCCACCGATGCGGTTCATTTCATAGATGGCCTTGGTGGCGATGAAGGCGCCGGAACAACCGACCGGGTGGCC
>SSTA01000193.1 GCA_009469685.1 Azonexaceae bacterium
CCCAAACAGAAGGACAGGATTTCCTACTACGGCCTGGAAGGCTACGTCACGGCGCGGGTGATGGCCGACGCCCTGCGCAAACTCGGCCGCGACGTCACCCGGGAGCGCCTGATCGCCGCTCTGGAGGGCATGAACAATTACGACCTGGGCGGTTACCGGGTCACCTATGGCCCGGATAACCGGCTGGGCTCCCGCTACGTCGAACTGACCGTAGTCGGCGCGGGCGGCAAGGTCATGAAGTAACCGTTCGCGGCGCGACAAAAAAACCCGCCATCCGGCGGGTTTTTGCTTGCTCGGCTCGTCTCAGCCTCGCCTCCAGGTCGTCCCTTGAGGACTGTCGTCCAGAAGGATTCCCGCTGCCTTGAGTTCGTTGCGCAGTCGATCGGCTTCGGCGAAGTCCTTCGCCTTCTTGGCGGCGGCACGGGCGGCGATCATGGCCTCGATGGCGGGCTCGTCCAGACCACCCGCCAATCCCGGAGTGCCGCGCAGGTAATCGGTAGGATCCCGTTGCAGCAGACCGAGTATGCCCGCCAGTGCCTTCAGCAATCCAGACAGCGACCCGTCGCGGCTACGGTTGACCTCACCCGCCAGATCGAAAAGCGCGGCGATCGCCCCATGGGAATCGAAATCCTCATTCAGGGCTTCGCGGAAGCGGGCGGCAAAGGCGTCGGACCAGTCGATGGCCACCTCGACCGGAGGCACGTCGCGCAGGGTGAAGTACAGGCCGTCCAGGCTGCGCTTGGCGTCGTCCAGATGAGCGTCGGAGTAATTCAGCGGGCTGCGGTAATGGGCGCGCAGGATGAAGAAGCGCACCACCTCCGCGTCGTAGGCCTTGAGCACTTCGCGGATGGTGAAGAAATTGCCCAGGGACTTGGACATCTTTTCGTTGTCCACCCGGACGAAACCGTTGTGCATCCAGTAATTGACGAAGCGGCAGTCGTGGGCCCCCTCGGATTGGGCGATTTCGTTCTCGTGATGGGGAAACTGCAGGTCCTGCCCGCCGCCGTGGATGTCGAAATGCTCGCCCAGCAAGTGCGAACTCATGGCCGAGCACTCGATGTGCCAACCGGGACGGCCGGCTCCCCAGGGCGATTCCCAGGCCGGCTCTCCCGGCTTGGCATGCTTCCACAGCACGAAATCGAGGGGGTCCTGCTTGGCCGTATCGACCTCGACCCGCTCGCCGGCCCGCAGGTCGTCGAGGGATTTTCCGGAAAGCTTGCCGTAGCCGACGAACTTGCGCACGGCGTAGTTCATGTCGCCATCGGCAGCCTGGTAGGCGAGTCCCCTGGCTTCCAGCTGCTGGATCAGGGCCAGCATCTGGGGCAGATACTCGGTGGCCCGGGGCTCGTGGTCGGGACGCAAGACCCCGAGGGCATCGGCATCCTCATGCATGGCATCGATGAAGCGGTCGGTGAGGGTGCCTATGGTTTCCCCGTTCTCCGCCGCGCGCTTGATGATCTTGTCGTCAATGTCGGTGATGTTGCGGACATAGGTCAATTGGTAACCGCTGGCCCGCAGCCAGCGCGCCACCATGTCGAACACCACCATGACTCGCGCATGACCCAGATGGCAGTAGTCATAGACCGTCATGCCGCAGACGTACATGCGGACTTTACCGGGTTCGATGGGGACGAATGTCTGCTTTTCCCGGGCGAGGGAATTGTGGATCTTGAGCATGGGTGGGTGAAAAGCGAGAGTGCCGGCGGGGCAAGACTTTGGAATGGCCAGTCTTCTTGGTAGAATCAGCAGATTGTCGAACTTGTCCGAGTATAGCATAGCGATGACTGCGCCCTTCCCGCTCCAGACCTGCTTCCGGCTCCGGTCCCGCATCCGTGCGGCGCTCGTTGGCGTCGCCCTGATGGTGTCCCTGCCGGCGTTGGCGGACAACCTGCCCGAGGTTCAGAAGCTCATCAAGCAGGGACAATATCCCCAGGCGCTCGAAAAGGTCGATGTCTACCTGGCCGGCAAGCCCCGCGACGCCCAGGGACGCTTTCTCAAGGGCCTCATCCTCACCGAAATGAACAAGCCGGCCGAAGCCGTCGCGGTATTTACCAAGCTGACCGAGGATTACCCCGAACTGCCGGAACCCTACAACAATCTGGCGGTGCTCTACGCCCAGCAAAAGCAGTACGACAAGGCGCGCACGGCCCTGGAAATGGCCATAAGGACTCATCCCTCCTACGCCATCGCCTACGAGAACCTGGGCGACGTCTACGCCAAGCTGGCCAGCCAGGCCTACGACAAGGCACTCCAGCTCGATTCGTCGAATTCGGCTGCCCAGAACAAGATGGCTTTGATCCGGGATCTGATCAGCACTTCGGCACGCCCCAACGTCAAGCCCCAAGCGGCCGCGCCTGCACCGGCACCCGCTCCGGCCGCGGCTCCCGCGCCGGCGCCGACACCCGCTCCCGCTGCCCAGGCGCCCGCCCCGGTACCCAAGGCCGCATCCCCTGCGCCGGCCCCGGCACCCACCGCCAGCGTCGTCGCAACCACCCCGGCAGCGGCAGCCGCCGCCCCGGCGGCCAAACCCGCCGAAGCGCGCCCGGCACGAGGCGAGGCAGGATCGGACGAGGTCGCCAAGGCCTTGTCCGGTTGGGCAGCGGCCTGGTCGAACAAGGATGTGGCGGCCTACCTCGCCCACTACGCACCGGAATTCAATCCACCCAAGGGCATGTCGCGCAAGGCCTGGGAAGCCGAACGCGAGGATCGCATCGCGGGCAAGTCGGGCAAGATTTCGGTGACCTACGACGAGCCGGATATTTCGATCAGCGGCGACAAGGCGACGGTCAAATTCCGTCAGCACTACAAGGCCACAGGTTTGAAGACCTCGACCTCCAAGGTCGTCGTCTTTGTGCGTGCCGGCGGCAAATGGCTCATTCGGGAAGAAATCTCCCGTTGAAGACTGTCGCTCTGGCGCTTGCCCTGGCCGCCCTGGGCATTGCCGGAGTCGCCGAGGCCAAGCCACGCAAGGCCGCCCCGGCACCGGTAGCCAAGGTGCGCCCGGCCAAGTCCCTCCAGCGGGTCGCGTATCATCCGCCGACGGCAGCGCGACTGGCGCCCGCCGAGTCGATTCCGCGCATGCCGACGACGGTGACGGATTCCGGTCCGGAACCGCTGCTGGCCCGTATTTTCAAGGAACTCGAAGGCAATCGCCTGGACGAGGCTTTGCGCCTCACCGAAAACCTGGTCGGCCAGTTTCCCAACTTCCGGCTCGGCCACCTGATCAAGGGCGACCTGCTCCTCGCCCGCGCTCAACCCATTGCCGGTTTCGGTGCCTTGAACGGCGCCCCCGGCGACAAGGTCGCCGATCTGCGGGCGGAAGCCATCGCCCGCCTGAAGGGCTACAAGGAAAAACCGGCGGCCAATTTCCTGCCGCGCTACCTGCTCCAGATGCCGCCGGACCAGCACTACGCCATTGTGGTCGACACCCAGAAATCGCGGCTCTACATGTACGAGAACGATACCGCGAGCGGACGCCCGCGCTTCGTGGCCGACTATTACGTGAGCCAGGGCAAGCTTGGCGCCGACAAGGTCTCCGAAGGAGACAAACGGACCCCCATCGGCGTCTACCACGTCACCGCCAACCTGCCCCGCCAGAAACTCACCGACCTCTATGGCACCGGCGCCTATCCGATCAGCTATCCCAACGAATGGGACAAGCGCCAGGGACGCAGCGGCAGCGGCATCTGGCTCCACGGTACGCCTTCCGACACCTTTTCCCGCCCACCCAAGGCCTCGGACGGCTGCGTCGTGCTGGCGAATCCCGATCTCAACGCCGTCGCCAAGAATCTCCAGGTGGGGCTGACGCCGGTCATCATCAGCAACTCGGTCGAATGGCTCTCCTTGGACGATTGGAACCGGGAGCGCACCGAGCTCAACCGGACCATAGACGCGTGGCGCGGCGACTGGGAAAGCCGCGACACCGACCGCTATCTGCGCCACTATTCGCGCCGCTTCCAGGCGAACAATCAGAGCTTCGACCAGTTCGCCGCCCAGAAACGGCAAGTGAATGCCGGCAAGGATTGGATCAAGGTCAAGACCGACAACCTCTCGGTCTTCCGCAATCCCGGCAAGGAAGAAGTCGTGGTGGTCACCTTCGACCAGGATTACCGCAGCAACAATCTCAGCAACGTGATGAAGAAGCGGCAGTACTGGATACGCGAAGACGGCCGCTGGAAGATCATCTACGAAGGAGCCGCCTGATGTTGAAACGCCTTGCCACCCTCGCCGCGGGCCTGCTGATCTTGGCCTCGGCCTGGGCGTCGCCCACCGTCGAAATGCAAACCAGCAAGGGGAAATTCATCCTCGAACTGTATCCGGACAAAGCGCCGAAGACGGTGGAAATGTTCCTCTACAACGTCAAGCACGGCTTCTACGACGGCACCATCTTCCATCGCGTGATCGAGAACTTCATGATCCAGGGCGGCGGTTTCAACGCCGCCATGGAAGAGAAAAAAGTCCTCACCCCGGCCCTCAAGAACGAGGCGGACAACGAGGTCTACAACACCCGTGGCTCCATCGCCATGGCCCGAACCATGGACCCCCACTCGGCCCGGGTCCAGTTTTTCATCAACCTGAAGCGCAATGCCTTCCTGGATTTTCGCTCGCCGACTCAGGCCGGCTACGGCTACACCGTGTTCGGCAAGGTCACCGAGGGCATGGACGTGGTCGACGCCATCGCCACCGTTCCCACCGGCAACCATGGAGACTACCAGAACGTGCCCCAGACCCCGGTGATCATCAAGTCCGCCAAGATTCTCTCCGACAAATAAGGAATTCTCCCCATGGTCAAATTCACCACCAGCCTCGGCGCCTTTACCCTCACGCTCAACGCCGACAAGGCTCCCAAGACGGTCGAAAATTTCCTCGCCTACGTCAAGGCCGGTCACTACGACAAGACCGTCTTCCACCGGGTCATCAAGAACTTCATGATCCAGGGCGGCGGCTTCGAGCCGGGGATGAAGCAGAAGGAGACCCAGGCCCCCATCGACAACGAGGCGGCCAATGGCTTGAAGAACAAGCGCGGCACCGTCGCCATGGCACGGACCAACGACCCCCATTCCGCCACCGCCCAGTTCTTCATCAATGTCGTCGACAACGATTTCCTCGACTTCAAGGCTCCCACGGGTCAGGGCTGGGGCTACTGCGTCTTCGGCGAGGTGACCGAGGGCATGGACGTCGTCGACGCCATCCGCGGCGTGCGCACCGGCAGTAAGGGTTTCCACCAGGACGTTCCGGTCGAGGATGTGGTGATCGAGAAGGCGGAAGTCGTCTAAGCTTGCTCCTGTTCATCTCCGACCTGCACCTGTCGCCCCGGTCCCCCGGGGCGACGCGTTTGTTCCTCGACTTCCTTGCCGGCCCCGCTCGAGACGCGGAAACGCTCTACATCCTGGGTGACCTGTTCGACGCCTGGATAGGCGACGACGACCGGGGCGCGAGTTACCCGGCGAGTATCGTTGGCGCATTGCGCACGGCGACGGACGCAGGCCTGGCCATCGCTCTCCAGCACGGCAACCGAGACTTTCTCCTCGGAGAGGTATTCGCCGCGGCATCCGGGGTGAGCATCCTCCCCGACCCCTACGTGCTCTCCACCCCCGAGTGGCAATTCATCCTTTCCCACGGCGACGCCCTGTGCACCGACGACCGCGATTACATGGCGTTCCGCGCTCAGGTCCGTTCGCCCGCCTGGCAGACCGCCTTCCTCGGGAAGCCCCTGGCCGAACGCCGCGCCATCGCCGCCCAGATGCGCGAGCGTAGCGAAGCGGGCAAGCAGGACAAGGCCGCCTATCTGATGGATATCAATCCCGGGGAGACGGAGGACTTTCTGCGCGCCCACGGCTACGCGACCTTCATCCACGGCCATACCCATCGTCCCGCAACCCACGACCATATTGTCGACGGCATCCATGTCGAGCGCTGGGTGCTCGCCGACTGGCACGAAGATCGCGGTGAAGCCCTGGCCTGGGATGGCGAACGACTGGCTCGCCATCCGCTCCCCTGACGCCGCCGTGAAATCGGCCCTCGACGTCCTGCAGCGAGTCTTCGGCTATCCAGCCTTCCGCGGTAGCCAGGAGGAGATCATCGGCCATGTGGGCAACGGCGGCGACGCCCTGGTGCTCATGCCCACCGGCGGCGGCAAAAGCCTCTGCTACCAGATTCCTTCCCTGCTGCGATCCGGCTGCGGAATCGTCGTCTCGCCTCTCATCGCCCTCATGCAGGACCAGGTCGATGCGCTGACCCAGGCCGGCGTCCGGGCGGCCTGCCTCAATTCGACCCTGGACTGGCGCGAGGCCCAGGCCGTCGAACAGGCCATGTTCGGCAACGCCCTCGATCTGGTCTATATCGCCCCCGAGCGTTTGCTCCTCGACCGCACCCTGGCGATGCTCGATGCCCTCTACGAATCCGGCAAACTGGCCCTTTTCGCCATCGACGAGGCCCACTGCGTTTCCCAGTGGGGACACGATTTCCGCCCCGAGTACCTGCAACTCACGGCCCTCCACGAGCGCTACCCGGCGGTGCCCCGCATTGCCCTGACGGCCACGGCCGATGCCGCCACGCGAAGCGAAATCCTCACCCGTCTGGGCCTTTCCGAGGCCCGCGTTTTCGTTTCCAGCTTCGACCGCCCCAATATCCGCTATACCGTGGTCGAGAAGGACAATCCGCGCAAGCAGCTCCTCGCCTTCCTGTCCGGCCGGCGCGGCCAGTCCGGCATCGTCTACTGCCTCAGTCGCAAGAAGGTCGAAGAGACGGCAGCCTGGCTCTCGCTGCAAGGCTATCCCGCCCTTCCCTACCACGCTGGAATGCCCAACGCGGAGCGGGCGGCCCACCAGCGGCGCTTCCTGCGCGATGAAGGCCTGGTGATGGTCGCCACCATCGCGTTCGGCATGGGCATCGACAAACCCGACGTCCGCTTCGTCGCCCACCTGGACCTGCCCAAGAGCATCGAGGCCTATTACCAGGAGACCGGCCGCGCCGGCCGCGATGGCGACCCCGCCGAAGCCTGGATGACCTATGGCCTCCAGGATGTGGCCCTGCAGCAGGCCCGCATCGGCGAATCCGGCGCTGGAGAAGAGCAGAAGCGCCTGGAAACCCAGCGCCTCACCACGCTTCTCGCCTACTGCGAGGCTCCGCGCTGCCGCCGTCAGGTGCTTCTGAACTACTTCGGAGAATCCGCCGAGCCCTGCGGAAATTGCGATGTCTGCATCGAACCGCCGGAACTCTGGGATGGCACCATCGCCGCCCAGAAGGCCCTGTCGGCCATACTCCGCACCGGGCAACGCTTTGGTGTCGTCCATCTGATCGATGTCTTGCGCGGCAAGTCCACGGAAAAAATACGCCAGTGGCGCCACGACACGCTGCCCACTTTCGGCGTCGGGGCCGATCTCGACGACTCGGTCTGGCGCAGCGTCTTTCGCCAGCTCGCCGCGGCCGGGCTGGTCCACGTGGAACTCACCGACCATGGTGCCTTGCATCTCACCGATGCCGCCCGCCCCGTCCTGCGCGGAGAATCGCCGGTCTCGTTGCGACGACCGGTCCGCAAGGCCCGCCCGACGGCCAACCGCAATGCAGGATATGCAGAGCTGCACCCCGCCGATGCGGGCCTGTTCGAAGCGCTTCGGCGCTGGCGCAGCGACACCGCCCTGGAATTGGGCGTCCCCGCCTACGTGATTCTGCACGACCGCAGCCTGAGGGAGCTTGCCACCCTGCGTCCGGCAACCCGCGACCATCTCGCCACGGTACCGGGAATCGGCAGTGCCAAGCTCGAACGCTATGGCAGTCGTCTTCTCGAACTGATCGCCCTGGGCGGCTAGGCGACCCTCCCGGCGCCCCGGCGCCTCCGGGGGCACCGTCAGATTCTCGGCCGCCGCAGCCGTTTGCCACCCGCATCGGTTTCCGCCAGAATGTGCCCTCCTCAACTTCCGCCAAGAACCCGGCCATGGGAGATCCCGCCGCCGCAAGCGCACTCCTCGGATTTGGAATCATGGGACTCATCGCCCTGGTATTCCTGCTTGCCGTTTATGCCGTCCTCGCGCTGTACATCCTCAACCTTCAGCGCTGCTTCGATGCCCTGCAGCCGGCTTTCCGACCCCAGGTCCCCACTGCCCTGGTCTGGCTCGGCCTCGTGCCCTATCTCGGTTTCCTGGCGCTGATCGCAGCCGTCGTCATGCTCTCGGTTTCGCTGAAGAAGGAAGGCGAGGCCCGCCGGACCGATGCCTTCGGCGACGGGGGTTTGGCCCTGGGCCTCGCCGCCGCCATTCTCAGCCTGCTTTCGGTCATTCCCTTCATCGGCCTCCTTCTGGGCTTGGCCGGACTCGTCTGCTGGATTCTCCACTGGCTCAAAGTCTCGGGATTCCGCCGCTTGCTCGCCGCCTACGCCGGCACCCCGGCGCCCGCCTCCTGGGGTGCCCCGCCGCCCTCGGGGGCCTGGCCCCAGGCGGCGCCGCCTCCCCTTCCTCCCTCTGCCCGCCCCGCGCCAGCCGCTCCGGCGGTTCCACCACCTTTACCGAACGCCGCACCGCCCCTCCCTTCCCGCGAGGAATCCACCGTGCGTTTCGGCGCTCTCGACCAAGCCCGTCTGGTGTGCGTCGTGGGGGTCGTCCAGGGGATGAGCTTTCCCGTCGCCAACGGTGTGGTCATCGGGCGTTCCCAGGAGGCCGACGTGGTCGTCCCCGACAGCCAGATCTCCAATCGCCACGCCTGGATCGGCCCGGTGCAGGGTCGCCTGATCCTCAAGGACATGCATTCGACCAACGGCACCTATCTCAACGACAATCTGGGAGCCCCGGTGCAGGAACTCGAACTGAAGGACGGCGACCTCATCGTCCTGGGCAAGCACGGACAGATGAAGTTTCGGGTGAGTCTGGGCTAAGGCTGCCGATTGAGCCGGCATACAACGCGGCGCCCGCGCCGCGTCGTTCAATTGCGCCGGAGCGCCTCCCACCAGGCCAGAATGGCGTCGAGACTGGGTTCCAGGAGCTCAGCCTCGCCTCCCGTAAATTCCCGCCACGCGTCGAGATAGCGCTCGCCCACCGAGGTCAGTAGGGGCACCCCGGCTGCGACGACCAGCCCGATTTCGTCGCGTAAGCCCCCCCCTTCCACCTCCTGGGTACCGAACTTATTGATCACCACGAGTTCGGCGCCGGTCTCCACCGCATCGCGGATGGCAACCGCCGCATCGGCAAGGCCCGATGAATCGACGCCGCAGGAAATCGATCCGCTGCCTAGATCCTGGGAGAGCCGGATGCGTCGACCGCTGGCGACGTCCTCCAATTCCATCTGACAGATGCGGCCAGTCTCGCCGGAGACATCGTGCTGGACGACCCCGCCGAGGCGTACGCCGCGCGAGCGCAATGCCTGGACGGCTTGGTCCAGAAGGCTTTCGATAGGGGTCTGGGGCGTGTAGCGAACGGCGGCGAGGGGGAAAGTGGTCGTGGTTTTCATGGCGGCTGCCATTTTCTCACCCCTGGGCCGGAGATCAAAGTCGCGCCCACGGCCCGGCCGATGGTAGGATTCGCCGGCCATGGCTTCCCCCCTCCCTCCCGCCATCCTGCTCATGGGCCCGACGGCGAGCGGCAAGACCGCCGTTGCGCTGGCCTTGGCAGACCGTTTCCCGGTCGCTTTGATCAGCGTCGATTCGGCCCAGGTCTATCGCGACATGGACATCGGCACTGCCAAGCCGGACGCCGCGACTCTGGCCCGCCACCCCCATCGGCTGATCGATCTGATTTCGCCGGAAGAGTCCTACTCGGCGGCACGCTTTCGGGCCGATGCCCTGGCGGCCATGGCCGACATCTCGGCTTCCGGCCGGGTCCCCTTGCTGGTCGGGGGTACGATGCTTTATTTCCGAGCCCTGATCCAGGGTTTGGCCGAGCTGCCGCCCGCGGATGCGGTGGTAAGGGCCGCGCTGGACGCTGAAGCGGCAGAACGGGGATGGCCTGCTCTCCACGCCGAACTTGCCCTCTGCGACCCACGCACGGCTGCGCGGCTCGCACCGCGGGACGGCCAGCGCATCCAGCGCGCCCTGGAGGTCTTTCGCGTCTCCGGCCGCCCCCTCTCGGATTGGCATGCGCAAACAACGGGAATCCCCCTACCCTGGCGATTGCTCAGCCTGGGCTTGCGCGCTGACGACCGCAGCGAACTGCATGCCCGCATCGCCCGCCGTTTCGACGCCATGCTGCTGGCCGGGCTGGAAGACGAGCTGACCCGGCTGCGGGCACGCTACACCCTCAGTGTGGATCTGCCCTCGATGCGCTCGGTCGGTTACCGTCAAGTCTGGGAGGCCCAGGACGGTTTGATTCCCCGGCAGGAGATGCGAGACCGCGGCATCTATGCCACACGTCAACTCGCCAAGCGCCAGATGACCTGGCTCAGCAATTCATTCGCTTGCGAAACCTTCGACTGCCTGGCCCCCGATCTGATCGACCGCATCGCCCGTCGGACAGAGGCCTTCCTCGCCGACCAGGCGAGGTGCTAGGGCAAGCTCAGCCGGCCAGCGTGCCAAGCTGATCGGCGACCTGGCGCAACTGATCGACGACCGTGAGGTTCTGATCCTGGGCGGCGACGATGCGCTGCATATGCTCGTTGGCCAGACGATTGAGAAAATCCTCCTGGCCTTCGGTGAGCCCCAAGTGCACGAAGGACTTCATCAGCGCCTCCTGGAACTCGATCATGTGCTGGGTCAGGTGGAAACTGGTACGACGATAGCTGTCCTGGAGACTCTCCAAAGCATCGTGCACCTGGGGAAGGGCTTCCACTACCCCTTGCTGCCGGCGCCGGTTTTCCCGTTCGACCCCGATGGCTTGAAGACGGGCGTCGGCCCCTTCGGCCAGAATGGCGACATTGTCGCGGATGCGCCCAACCTTGTCGGGATCGTCCAGGGGCAGATTGTTGAGCATGACCGTCACGCCCCCGTAATTGAAGGCCGCCCTCGTCTTGAACTGGAAGATGCGCCCGGAAGCGCGAACATGGGTCAGAATGCCGACTTCCAGGGGGATGTTGACCCCGTTGGGGCTCAGATTGATCTCTTCCGCGCCCAGGCGCAATTGCACCGCACCCTGGAGGTCATACTGCTGCAGCGCAGCCAGCACTTCCCTTCCCAATTCCTCGGAGCTGCCGCAAGCAAAGGATTTGCTCAGGAACTGGAGCACCACGCCCAACTCACCCATGCTGGTCATGGCGGACAGGGCGGTCCGCTGAGCGAATCCGGCCTGTTCCCGCAGACTGTGCTTTTCGGCGATAAGGCGCTGGGCGACCTTGACCTTGTTCTGGAGTTCCAGAGGATCGAAGGGTTTGACGATGAAATCCTCGCCTCCGGCCTCGTAAGCCGCCAGCCGGCTGTCCAGGTCGTCGTTGGCGGAAACGAAAGTGACCGGAATGTCCTGGGTGTCGAAATCGTCTTTGAGCCGGCGACAAAGGTCGAAGCCATTCATCCCCGGCATGGTGACGTCCAGGAGGAACATGTCGGGACTCCCCTCTGCCGCTCTAGCCAGGTAATCCTCGGCACTGGAAAAGGTAGTCACTTTGCAACCGTCTTCCAGGAGCGCGGCGAGCATCTCCCGGACCACCTCGTCGTCATCGATGACGAAAACGCGAAACCCCTGCTCACCCACTGCGATTCCTCAGGTTATGGTTTCAGGATTCTCGGACGGAAGAGTGATCGTGGCAAGGGCAAATCATCCGGGTGATTTCCCGCACCGAAGTCGACGAAATCAGACCACCACGGTCTGGGGTTCCTCACCGCTACGCTCGCGAATGCAGCCGATGCGCCAAACCGGCACTTGGGCCGCCGCCAGTTCGGCCAGGGCGGCATCCACGTCGCCGGCCGCCACGACGATGACCAGGCCGATGCCGCAATTGAAGACCCGGTGCATCTCGTTCTCGGCAACCTTGCCCTCAGCCTGAAGCCAATCGAAGAGCTTCGGCCTGGGCCAGGCGGATTTATCGAGTTCGGCAACGGTGCTTTCCGGCAGCACCCGGGGGACGTTTTCGAGGAGGCCCCCGCCGGTGATATGGGCCATGCCCTTCACCGTGACCTTCTGCATCAATTGCAGCACGGGTTTGACATAGATACGGGTGGGCGCCATGACCACGTCGGCCAGGGACCGGCCGCCATCGAAGGGGGCGTTCATGTCCGGGTTGGAGCGCTCGATGATCTTGCGCACCAGGGAATAGCCATTGGAATGGGCACCGGAGGAGGCCAGTCCCAGGACCACGTCACCGGGGACTATGGTTGAGCCGTCGATGATCTTGCTCTTCTCGACGACGCCGACGGCAAAACCCGCCAGATCGTACTCACCGTCCGGGTACATGCCCGGCATTTCGGCGGTTTCGCCACCGATCAAGGCACAGCCGGCAAGCTCGCAGCCCTTGGCGATCCCGCCGACGACGCCGGCCGCGGTGTCCACATCGAGCTTGCCGCAAGCGAAGTAATCGAGGAAGAACAGCGATTCGGCGCCCTGGACCAGGATGTCATTGACGCTCATGGCGACCAGGTCCTGGCCGACGGTGTCGTGCCGATTGAGTTGGAAAGCCAGTTTAAGCTTGGTGCCGACGCCGTCGGTGCCGGAAACCAGCACCGGCTCCTTATACCGCTTGGGCACCTCGAAGAGGGCCCCGAAGCCGCCGATGCCGCCCAGGACACCTTCGCGCAGCGTCTTTCTGGCAAGGGGCTTGATGCGGTCCACGAGCGCGTCGCCTGCGTCTATGTCGACGCCGGCGTCACGGTAGGAGAGGGAAGTATTCTGGGTCATGATAGGCAAGGCAGGGCAAGGGTGATGCGAAAAGCTGGCGGCGGGCCGAACGAGCGGCGGGAAAGGGGGCGATTTTACCTGAAAGCATCGGCTTTCCCGAGCCGGGAGGCACCCGAACCGAAACCTGGCGGAAGAGGTGGGATTCGAACCCACGAATGGTCGCCCATTGCCGGTTTTCAAGACCGGTGCATTCAACCGCTCTGCCACTCTTCCGCGGACGGGGAGCCCGTTGCGGC
>SSTA01000194.1 GCA_009469685.1 Azonexaceae bacterium
CGCTACACCAATCCCGCTCCCTGACCGGAAAAGGCGACCCCGCGGTCATTCGCTGGGCAGTCCCGGACCCGGCGGCTGGACGCTCTGATCGCCGAAATCGACCCCGCTGATTTCCGCCGACTCGATGAGGCGCGCCACGTATTCGCGCTGGGCCAGGGTCTCGCGCCGTGCGGCCAGATGCTCGCGGATACGGCCCGAAACGACCTCGAAGGGCAGTACCTGGCCGCGGATACAGTGCTCGATCAGGACCAGATGAAGGCCGAAACGGCTTTCCACCGGATTGGGCAGCAGCCCGACGCGCCCGAAGGCGACCAGGGCCGACCAGAATTCCGGCACCACCGACCCGACGGAAAGCTGGCCGAGTTGGCCCCCCACCTCGGCGCTGGTGCAGACGGACGCCCGGCGGGCGGCGGCGTCGAATTCGTCGGGATGCTCCTTGAGCCTGAGCAACAATTCGGCCGCCTGGCGCGCGCGCTCCTTGGCCGCGTCGTCTCCTGCCCGGGTGTCGAAGAGAATATGGCGGACCTGAAAGAGATCGCCACTGGAAAAGCGGTCCGGATTGCCTTCGTAATAGCGGCGAATTTCCTCGTCGGAAACGGTTTCCCGGGGAATTTCCGCAACCAGCAGACGCTCGACCGCCGTCTCCGGATCGGGGGCCTCGATCCCGGCGATGACCGCCCGTTGTCGCAACAGCACCTGGATCGCCAAGGCGCGGGCGGCGGCATCCCGCGGTTTGGGCGTATCGGCAAAATCCGCAGTTGCCTCGGCAATTGCCTCCTCGGAGATGGTTTCTCCGTTCACGATTACCGGCCGGGGCTTGCGACTGTAGAGCTTGACGACGGTTTCCATGTTTGTGGGTCCCTCGCGAAAGGGAGCGAGAATATCAGTTTATTTTCGCCAGGCTCGATTGATTTCTGCAATCAGCGCCGGACCGCGATGGACCAGGCCGCGATGGACCTGGACGAGATCTGCCCCGGCGTTCCGCCGGGCCAGAGCATCCCGGGCGGAGCGGATTCCCCCCACGCTGACCAGGGCGACCTGGGAACCGAGTCCGCGACGCAGGACGCGCAAGACGCCTTCCGGGTCGCCACTCCCCTCGGCAGACACCAGTATCCCGCGGACGCCCGCCGCCACCCAGGTTGCCGCGGCTTGCAACGGATCGGGCCAGCCGGCGGCCAGTTTGGCCAGCAGCGGCCGGCGCCCCGTTTCGGCATCGGCGATGGCGGCGATCACCGCCGCAAAGCGCTCGGGCGAAGGGCAGTCGCGACCCGGGTTGAGACAGAGGGTGTCCGCACCCCCGCCGTGCTTCCGCCACGCCGACAGAAATGCCTCCTCGGCCTTCGCCCAGGGGACTGCCGGGCCTTTGCCCAAACTCACCCCGCGCAGGGCCGCGCCGGAATGCCGTAGGGGGCGAACCCAAGGCGAACCGCCCGCAACGACCGTCCCCGCTTCGACCGAACCCAGGCCGAGGGAGGCGGCAGAGGCATACAGGCGGCCGCGGCGGTCGAACCCCGCGGCCAGCCCTACCGGCCCGGGGAAAGTGAGTCCCAGCGCGCGCACGGCAGGACCGGGAGCCACTTCCTCCGTGGCCGCGAGCAGATCGAGGAGCCGCCACCGGGTCCGCAGCGCGAGGCGAGAAAGCCTGGATCCCGCCATCAGGCAGCGCGCGCCGAGACCCGCGGAGCGTAGGCGTCGAGAAAGCCCACCAGGGCCGTCACCGCCGCCTCTGAGAGTCCGTTGTAGAGGCTAGCCCGGATACCCCCCAGGGCGGGGTGGCCCTGGAGATCGTCAAGACCGGCCGCTGCGGCGGCCGCCAGGAAATGGGCAGTGTCACCCGGATCGGCAAGGTGGAAACAGGGGTTGATCCGCGACCTTCGCTCCGGAGGAACGAAGGCACGGAGGGCCGGATTGTCGTCCACCGCCCAGTAGACCGCCCCGCTCCGGCGCCGGGCATTGTCGGCCATGGCGCTCACCCCCCCCTGGGCCTCGATCCAGTCGAGCATGGCCTTGAGGACGAAGACGGCAAATACCGGCGGCGTATTGACCCGCGAGTCGCACTCCGCCTGGCGGGCGTAATCGAGAACCCGCGGGGTGGCCGGGAGAGCACGCCCGAGCAGGTCTTCGCGCACGATGACCAAGGTCAGCCCGGAGACGCCGATGGACTTCTGGGTTCCGGCGTAGGCCAGCGCCACCCGGTCGAAATCGATGCGCCGGGTGAGGAAGTCGGAGGTCATGTCCACCGCCAGGGGCACAGGTACCGCCGGGTAGTCGGAAAACTGGACGCCATCCGCGGTCTCGTTGCTGGTCAGGTGGCAGTAGGCGGGCGGCGGGCCGGCCCGCCAACCCGCCCACTCGGCGACGACATCGGCGGCCAGGGCAATCGCCACGCCGTAGCGGCCGGCCTCTTCCCGCGCCCGGCGCGACCAGTGTCCGCTCTCGACATAGACGGCCCGGCCGCCGGACAGGAGATTGAGGGGCACCGCGGCGAACTGGGCGGTGGCCCCTCCGGACAGGAAGAGAACGCGAAAACCCTCCGGAATTCCAAGCAGCCGGCGCAATGCAGCCTCGGTATCGCGCTGCAGCGTCTTGTAGCGCTCGGAAACGAAGGACAGCCCGAGGACGGACGGCCCCTCCGCGCCACCGCGGCAGGCTGCGGCAACCTGGCGGGCCACCGGGTCGGGCAAGGGCCCGGCAGCCGCGGCAAAGCTGTGGCGAGGCACCTGCGGACCGTCAGTGAAAGATGAAGGCGCCATGAGCCCCCGCCGCCATGAAGAAGAGCAGCGGAATCGACAGCATGGTATTCACCCGGGCCGACAGGAAAGTCCGCCGCGAAGCGCGCAGCCGGACGTCGATGGGGGCGGGAACGAAGCCCAGGACCCGCTTCTGGTTGGGCCAGAGAACGAACCACAGGTTGAGGACCATGATGACGCCGATCCACATGCCCAGGCCGATGGGGGCAAGGTCTCCGGAGAGTGTCATGGCCCCTTCCAGCCATCCGCGCTGCCCGAGGATGACGAGCCCGCTGCCCAGGGTGACCAGGGACGCGTAGCGGAAGGTGCCGTGCTCCCGCTGCAGGAGCGCCTGTTGCCGCGGGCTGTCCGGATCGGCGAGGTCGTCCCGGGTCAGGGGCACGTAGGCGGAGCGGGTCACCGCAGTGGCGTAGTTGTGGCCAATCCAGACCAGGGCGCCGAGGAAATGCAGCACTCTGGCCAGGAGTTCGACGAGGGCACCGTCCATCATCCCCCCTGGACGTAGCGCAGGAGGGCGGTCAGGACGACGGTCAGCGCCACCCCCAGGAGAACGGCGTTGAGCGACGAATCGAGCAGCCTAGACACAGCGGGCCGCCTTCTCGGTGCGCATGATCAGGGGCCGGGACTCCCGCTCCGAATGGTGAGCCCGTGCCACTGCCTCGCCGATGAGGTGATGGTGGGGCGACTTGGCGCAGGCCGGGTCGGTATTGCAGGCGTCCCCGGTGAGCAGGAAGGCCTGGCAGCGGCAGCCGCCGAAGTCCTTTTCCTTTTCGTGGCACGAATGGCACGGCTCCTTCATCCAACCCTGGCCACGGAATTTCCGGAAGGTCGGCGATTCTTCCCACAGCCAGCCGAGGGAATGCTCGCGCACCGTGGGGAATTCCAGTCCCTCGATCAGCCGGGCTTCCTGGCAAGGCAGCGCGGCGCCGTCCGGGGCCACGGTGAGGTGGATCGACCCCCAGCCGTTCATGCACGCCTTGGGGCGCTCCTCGTAGTAGTCGGGAATGACGAAATAGATGGTCATCTTGTCGCCCAGCCGCTCCCGGGCGGCCTGTACCGTTTTCTCGGCCCTTTCGATCTGCTCCCGGGTGGGCAGCAGTTCGTCCCGATTGACCATCGCCCAGTTGTAATACTGGATGTTGGCGAACTCGACGTACTCGACGCCGATGGACTCGGCCATGGCGAGGATTTCCTCGGTCTGATCCACGTTCTGGCGGAAGACCGGCACATTGAGCACCATGGGAAAGCCATGGCGCTTCATCATCCGCGCCACTTCCAGTTTGAGGTCGAAGGCCCGGGCGCCGACCAGGCGGTCGGTGAGCTCGCGGTCGCTGGACTGGATGGAGAGCTGGATCTGATTGAGCCCGGCGGCCTTGAGGGCGGTCAGGCGAGTCTCGTTGACTCCGACCCCGGAGGTGATGAGATTGGTGTAATAGCCCAGTCGGCTCGCTTCGGCGACCAGCTCTTCGAGGTCGTCCCGCAGCATCGGCTCGCCTCCGGTAAAGCCCAGTTGCAGGGCCCCCAGTTCGCGCCCCTCCTTGAGCACCCGCTTCCACTCTTCGGTGGACAGCTCCTTGCCGTTGCAGCCGTCGTAATCGACGGGGTTGCTGCACCAGGGGCACTTCAGGGGGCAGCGGTAGGTCAGTTCGAGCACCAGCCAGAGCGGCTTGCCCTGGCCGTCAAGCCTGACGACGGATCCATCCTTTGGCACGGAAAACCTCCAGAAACTTGTAGACGCCTTCCGCGACGCGGTGATCGTCGCCGGGATAGGCCTGTTGAAGATCGCCGACCAATTCGGCGACGGTGAGACGGCCGTCGCAGCGCTTGATGATCTCGCCGGCGGTCTCGTTGAGCTTGACGATGCCTTCCGGGTAGAGCAGGACGTAGGACTGCTGCGTCTCCTCCCAGCGGAACAGGTACATCGGGTTGATGGCGAACCGGTCTTCGGCCGCCGGAAGTGCAGTGTCGGTCATAGGTCCGATCTCCA
>SSTA01000195.1 GCA_009469685.1 Azonexaceae bacterium
GCGTGGGCATGGCCTTCGACAAAGTAGCCGCCCACCGTGGCGGTATGCACCGACTCCACCTCCGGGGGCACTTTCAGTCGGCGCTTGACCGCCGCCATGTCGTCGCTCGCCTTGTAGACGACCTTGAAGCCCCTGTCGGCCAGATAGGCACCCCAATCGATGCACGCGAGACAAGGCTTGGGCATGAAGATTTCGACCACCGGCCGGCCCGCCTCGGCGAAGACGAGGAAGGGAAGGCAGAGCAGAGCCATCAGGAAAGCTTTGACCATCGCAGTTCAGGCGCCTAGTGCAGAATGGGAACTTCCCCATTATAGCCGTCCGCCTATGCTTAACCTGAACCGTCCGCCCCGCCCCCGCCTCACCCTGCGCATCCTGGCCTACGCGCTGGCCGATGTCTTCGGCCTGGCCTGCCTGGCCATCGGCGCCAGTGGCCTGGCCGGCCGGCCAGGTCTGTTCGTGGCGGGATTCCCTTCAAGTCTTGCGGAAGGCCTTGCCTGCACAGGGGGAGGCATCGCCGTCATCTTTTGGGCTGCGGCGCGCATCCTGGGAGAAATCGCCAAGCAGGGTCCGGAACTGCAAGCCCGCTACGCCGAATACATCGCCCGCAATCACCCGGGCGCCGCGTTGCCGCCCAAGGACGATTAACCGCCCGCCTCTTCGCCGCGGGCCGCCCCCGCCCGCAACCATTCAGGCAGTTCGCGTCCGCCGGCATTGTCGATGACGTACTGACGGATGAGGCGGCGTACCACCTGGGATGGCGTCAGATCCTGGGAGGCGCAGATGTCCTCGAAAAGTTTCTTCTTACGCGGATCGATAAGGATGGTCAGGCGAGCGGTGCGGTTTTCCATGGCTGGCTGCTCCTCAGGGATGCCACGAAGCGAAATTCATTAACATCCTGTTATAATTGACACATAATTTCCAGCAAATATAATTGTATTTAAATAGTAGTGCAATACTACTAATGGCCATTCGACTGCGATGAAACTCGCCTTCCATCCCAAGCTACTGGACTGCCTTTCGACCTATGACCGCGCCCAGTTCGGCAAAGACCTGGCGGCGGGGCTCACGGTCGGCGTCTTGGCTCTGCCTTTGGCCATGGCGTTTGCCATCGCTTCCGGCTGCTCCCCCACCGCTGGGATCTGGACGGCCATCGTCGCCGGCTTCATCACGTCCGCCCTGGGCGGCTCAAGGGTGCAGATCGGCGGCCCCACCGGTGCCTTCATCCCCATCGTCTACGGCATCGTCGCCGCCCACGGTTTTGCCAATCTCCTGGGCGCCACCGTTCTTGCCGGAGTTTTTTTGCTCGCCATGGGTCTTGCCCGGCTTGGGCAGTTGATCCGCTTCATTCCGGTCACCGTGGTCATCGGTTTTACCAACGGCATCGCAGTCGTCATCTTCCTCGCCCAGCTCAAGGATTTCTTCGGCCTCAAGATCGACAACCTGCCCGCAGAGTTCTTTCATCGCCTCAAGACCCTGGCCGCCAATGCCGATACGGTGAATCTGCCCACTCTCGCGCTAGCGATCGCTTCCTTCCTTTTCCTGCTTTTCTACAACCGCCTGGCCCAGCGCTTCGCCCTCCTGCGACGCGCCCCGGGACCGCTGGCAGTGCTCGTCGTCGGTACGCTCGCCGCCTTTCTTTTCGACCTGCCGGTGGAGACCATAGGCAGCCGCTTCAACGGCATTCCCCAGCAATTGCCGGCCATCGGCCTACCCGAGTTGTCCATTCACGATTTCGGCAAGCTCATTTCCCCCGCCATCACCATCGCCCTGCTGGGCGCCATCGAGTCTCTTCTTTCGGCGCGGGTGGCGGACAGCCAGATTGACGACCGCCACGACCCCAACCAGGAGTTGATCGCCCAAGGGCTCTCCAACATCGTCGCGCCCCTCTTCGGGGGCTTCGCCGCTACCGGGGCCATCGCCCGCACCACCACCAATGTCCGAACCGGCGGTCGCACTCCCGTCGCCGGCATGATCCATGCGGCAGTGCTGCTGGCCGTCGTTTTCGTCGCCGCCCCGATGGCGGCCTACGTGCCCCTGGCCACCCTCTCGGCCATCGTCATGGTGGTGGCCATCAATATGGGCGAATGGCACGAATTCAGGGAGTTGCGCCGCTATTCGATGAATTACCGGATCATCCTGCTGGCCACCTTCTTCCTCACGGTCGTATTCGACCTGACCGTTGCCGTCGAGCTCGGCATGGTGCTGGCATGCCTGTTCTTCATCTACCGCATGTCCGAGCTGACCCGCATCGAACGCCGGCCCCTGCGCGAGGCCGCCAGCGAACCGCAGTTCCTCTACCCGGACGGGACCATGCGCGTCGCTGCCTGGCAGTTGTTCGGCTCGCTGTTCTTCGGCGCGGTCAATAAGCTGGAGGAACTTCTGGACCCTGCGGCGGGGCACCCGGAAATCGTCATCCTCGACATGAGCCAACTCATCCAACTCGACACCACCGGTCTCGAAGGCCTGGAAAGCCTGCACGACAAGCTGACCAAGCGCGGCTGCCGGCTGCTTGTCTGCGGCCTCAATTCCCAGCCGGGTTCGTTGCTCTACCGTTCCGGCTTCGTAGACCACCTGGGTGACGACAACGTCTGCTCTGACCTGACCCACGCCCTGCAGCGCGCCCACACCCTGTTGCCTCACCTGATGGGTGGCGACAGCGAGGATTATGGGCTAGTGGCCGATTCCGCCCCTGCCTGATTGCCCGAGCGCACCACCGCCAGGATCGCCCGCAGGATATCGATGGGCTCGGGCGGGCAGCCGGCAACGACCCGGTCCACCGGGATCACCTTGGACACGCCGCCCAGGCAGGCGTAGCTCTCCCCGAACACTCCGCCATCGCAGCCGCAATCCCCCACCGCCACCACCAGCTTGGGAGCGGGGACGGCCTCCCAGGTCCGTTTCAGGGCTACCGCCATATTCCGGGCCACCGGGCCGGTGACCAGCAATAGGTCGGCATGGCGTGGGCTGGCCACGAACTTGATACCCAAACCTTCCAGGTTGTAGTAGGGGTTGTTGAGGGCGTGGATTTCCAGCTCACAGCCGTTGCAGGAGCCGGCATCCACCTGTCGGATGGCCAGAGCCCGGCCGAGGATGGCGAGGATTTCCCCGCGGATGGCCACCGCCTCGCCGCCCTCCGCGGGGGTTGGCGGGGCCTCGGTCTTGAGGCCGGCGCGGGCGATTTGTCGGACGAGCTTCCACATCAGCGGTCTTGCCCCGAATAGCTGAGATTGAAGGATTTGTTGATGAGCGGAAAGTCGGGGACGATATTGCCCATCACGGCGTGTTCCAGCACCGGCCAGTTCTGCCACGAGGGGTCGTGGCAATGGCAGCGGCGGATGCGCCCGCCGTCCAGCTCCAGGGCCACGAAAATTTCCCCCCGCCAGCCTTCGACGCGCCCAACCCCGAATTCCGCCGATTCTCCCCCGGCCTCCGCCCGGACAGGCCCGGCGGGCAAGCCCAGGGCGATTTTTCGGATCAGCCTCAAAGACTCCAGCACCTCCAGGAAGCGCACCTTCACCCGGGCTGCCACGTCGCCATTCCGGTGCCCGGCCTGAACGAATCCGAGGTCGGCGTATGGCGGCAGAGGGAAATCGGAACGCAGGTCTCTGGCGATGCCGCTCGCGCGCCCGGCCAGGCCGGTCAGCCCCAGTTCGGCCGCCAGCCGGGGAGTGACCCGGCCCGTGGTGATAAATCGATCCTGGAGGCCGGGATGGTCGTCGTAGATGTCCTGCAGAGACTGCACCTCGGCTTCGATGGCCTCGCACTGGCGGGCGATGCGGTGGGAGGCTTCGGTATCCATATCGACGGCAACCCCCCCGGGGATCACCCGGTCCATGAGGAAGCGATGGCCGAAAAGAGCCTTGTTGAGCCGCAGCCAGTCTTCCTTCAGACGCATGAACTGGGCGAGGCCAACCGCCAGCGCGGCATCGTTACCCAGGGCACCCAGGTCGCCCAGGTGGTTGGCCACCCGCTCGCGCTCAAGCAGGAGGGCCCGCAGCCACTGGGCTCGCAGGGGCACGCCGATCCGAAGCGCCCCCTCGTAGGCAAGGCAATAGGCCCAGGCGTAGGCGACGGTGGAATCGCCTGATACGCGGCCGGCCAGCCGGTGGCCGGAGGCCGGGGCAAAGGACTCGAAGCGCTTGTCGATGCCCTTGTGCACGTAGCCCAGCCGCTCTTCCAGGCGCAGCACCTTTTCCCCCACCACCGAAAATCGGAAATGGCCGGGCTCGATGATCCCCGCATGAACCGGCCCCACCGGGATTTCATGGACCCCGTCCCCGCTCACCTGGACAAAGGGGTAGTCGGTTGTTTCCCGTCCCGGGAAAGTCTCAGCGCCCGAATTCTCCCGGCGCAAGGGGAACCAGTTCGCCGGCCAGGCCCCATGGTTGAGCCAGGCGCGGCGATCTTCTCCGCCTTCGGCGACGATCCCGATGAGATCGGCAGCGGCTCGTTGCATCCGCCCCGCACAGGGGAAGATTCCGGCGAGGTCGGGGTAGGCGGGATCGGACTCAGGCAGGAGCAGATCGATCCAGGCCAGGCCCCCGGGGAGGCCATAGGCGGCGGTAACCGCCAGCATTCCCTCCTTGCCGCCCCGTCGATCGCTTCCCCACAGGGAAACCAGGTAACCCCCGGCAGCCGCCACCCTCAGGGCCGCCTCAACCCATTCGTCCCGGTCGGCCACGCCCCTCCAGGATGGCGGGGTGCCGGGCAGGCCTTCGAGGCGCAGTTCCAGTCCGGGTATGAGCACGCTTCAGCCTCCGATCATGCGGGCCGCGTCCCGGTACCAGGCGTCCAGGTACGGCGGAATGTAAAGCCCCAGCATCAGCCCCAGCCCCAGGTGGGCAAAAACCGGCAGGAGCGCCGGGGGATGGGCGAGAGGCTTCAGGTGGGTGTCGCCGAAGACCATGTCCTGCACTCGGCTGAAGACGGCGGCGAAGGCGACGCCCAAGGCCAGCAACAGGAAGGGGGTGGTCCAGGGCACCTCTCGCATGGCCGTGA
>SSTA01000027.1 GCA_009469685.1 Azonexaceae bacterium
AAGTGAGCAGGGCGGCGGTCGGCTACGCCATCGGCCTGCTGCTCCTGCTGGTCGCGCCCTTCCTCGTCTACCCCGTGCTGGTGATGAAGGTGCTGTGCTTCGCCCTGTTCGCCTGCGCCTTCAACCTGCTGCTCGGCTACACCGGCCTGCTGTCCTTCGGCCATGCCGTGTTCCTCGGCACCGCCGCCTACGTCGCCGGCCATGCGCTCAAGGTCTGGGAACTGCCCACGCTGGTCGGCCTGCTGGTCGGCACCGGCTCGGCGGCGATCCTGGGATGGGGAATCGGCAGCCTGGCCATCCGCCGCCAGGGCATCTACTTCGCCATGATCACCCTGGCCCTGGCCCAGATGATGTTCTTCTTCTTCCTCCAGGCGCCCTTCACCGGGGGCGAGGATGGCCTGCAGGGCGTGCCGCGCGGCACCCTGTTCGGCTTCGACCTGTCGGATGACAACAACCTCTACTACCTGGTGGCGGCGATCTTCGCCGGCGCCTTCTGGCTGATCCATCGCACCATCCACTCGCCGTTCGGCCAGATTCTGAAGGCCATCCGCGAGAACGAGGCGCGGGCGATCTCGCTGGGCTACGACGTGGCCCGGTACAAGCTGCTGGCCTTCGTGCTCTCGGCAGGTCTGGCCGGGCTGGCCGGGGCGACCAAGATGCTGGTGTTCAAGTTCGCCACGCTGACCGACGCGCACTGGCACACCTCGGGCGAGGTGGTGCTGATGACGCTGCTGGGCGGCATGGGCACGGTGTTCGGCCCGGTGGTCGGTGCCACGGTGATCGTCACCTTGCAGAACGAACTGGCCGACAAGGTGGGATCGCTGGTCACGGTGATCATGGGCGCGATCTTCGTGATCTGCGTGCTGGCCTTCCGCAGAGGCATCGTCGGCGAGGGCATCGCCCTCTACAAGCGCGTCATCGGCGAGAAGTAAATCCTGAAAGTCGGCGCTGGCGTTACGCCGGCTTGCGCAGGAACTCGGCCATAACGGCCGTTGCGTCATCGCTTGACATCGGGCGGCAATGTGTCGCTTAGCGGCCGTTTGATTTCCGCTTGTTATCAGGCAGTGCCGGGTCGGTTTAGGTCAGCGTCCCGCCGGCTTGTAGATCTGGTCGAAGCTGCCGCCATCCTCGAAGTGCGCTTTCTGCGCCTTCTGCCAGCCACCGAAGACGTCGTCGATGGTGACCAGTTTCACCGGGGCGAAGGTCCTGGCGTATTTCGCCGCCGCCTTCTTGTCGATGGGCCGAAGGATAGGAAATTCAACCGCCATCCCGGAAGTATCTCCGCACCCGTAACCCATCGTCAATTGGAAAATTGTCCGCAATCGCTCATTGCGCCGTGCAACAACCGGTGCCCAACCTTGCCCGAGGCCCGCAATACGCCCTCTGTCGGGCGTATTGCGGGCCTCGGGCAAGAGCGTTCCCGTCGGGCGGCGTTCGCCGCCGTCCGCTACCACGCGATCCGCTGATCGAACTCGAACTCGGGGATTGACTGCGCCAGCGGATCGGCGTGGCCCTGTCCCGCCGCCTCCCACAGCGGCGGGCCGCGCGCCGGGGCCAACTTGGGCGGTTCGATCGGCTCGCCCAGGTGCTGGAGGATCTTTCGGATCGCCTCGCCCTCGTCGATGAAGGCGATGATCCGCATCGCGCCGCCGCACTTTGGGCAGGTGAGCGGGAACACCTCGTAGATGCGCGCCAGCAAGAGCGCCCAGGCATAGCGCGCCGCCCGACGGATCGCACTTTCCTCCGCCACGGCATCGGCCTCGACCGAGGGTGGCTTCGGCGCCGCTGCCAGTGCCGTGACCGCCGACCGAAGGGGGGCATTCGGCGCCAGCACGCCGTAGTAACGATGCCGGTGGCGCCGGGGCGGCGGGATCAGCGCGGCGAGGCGATCGAGCAGTTCGAGGGGCGTCAGGATCTGGCTGACGCGCCCGCCCGGTCCCGGCTTGGGGCTCTCATAGACGAGGTGCTCCGCATCGATCTGCCGCAACCGTTCCTGCGCGAAGGCCGGGCGGGCGCAGTAGCGCAGCAGGCGCTCCCGCCCTTGCCGGTCGTCCCCTTCGATGCGCACGCCAGCGTCGAGCGAGAAGCCGCCGCCGTGCGCGCAGCGGCGCAGGGCTTCGCCCTCGGCCGAATCGAGCAGGCCGCGCCGAACGAAAAGACTGACGATCCGTTTGCGCAGCGTCGATTGCAGTCGCGCCAGCGCTTCCGCGCTGAGGTGCGTCTCCTCGAAATGCAGACTCGCGGCCTCCTTCCCCCAAAACATCCCATCGATCACGATGACATGGAAGTGAAGGTGAGCGTTCATCAGCGCGCCGAAGCGGTGGATGAAGACGACCGCGCCGATGCGTGCCGTGCCGTCGCCCGCCGGCAGGCTTTGCCGCAA
>SSTA01000196.1 GCA_009469685.1 Azonexaceae bacterium
AGGCTTTCCTGCATCTGCTGCTGGCGCGCCATCAGGCTTTCCCGGTCGCCGGGCTGGACGGAGAGGTTCTGCCGCAGATCACCCTCGGCGATGCGGGCAACAGCGGTGCGCGCGGCATCGGGTTCGCCGCCCAAGGTGCGGAGAATGGCGGCCGTGGTACGCAACCCCAGCGCGACTACGATCGCCATGGCGGCCAGCGCGGCACCAAGCATGACCACCAGCAAGGTTCGGCTGCTGGAATCGGCTTCTTTCCTGGCGTCTTCTGCAACCGCAATATTGAGGTCGACAATTTTCGCCAGGGTTTCGGACGCCTTGCCAATCAAGGGAGAGGCGGTATCCAGCGCAGCGAGAAACTCCTTCTGGAGCCCGACGCGGGCGGCTTCGTCGCTAGTGGCGGCAAGGCGGGCCGCAATTTCGCCCAGGCGGGTGTCGGCAGCCTTCCAGGAATTCCATTCGGGGACGAACTGTTTCCAGAGGACTTCTTCCTCGGCGGTCTGGGGTAGCGGCTCGTAGATCGCCCAGCCCTTTTCGGCGCGGGACCAGATGTCCTTGCGATGGGAGAGTGCGGCCGAAATGAGGTTCCACCGCTCGGGTTGGCTGAAAAGAGAGGCAATCTTGCGGTTTTCCGACCGGATGGCCGTTTGCCCCTCGCGCATCATTTCCAGACCGACGATGGAGGGAAGCCGCACCACGCTGATCTGATGCAGCATGGCGCCGGTTTTCTGGATTCCGAGGATACCCGCCCCCGAAACGACGACGAGGGCAACAAAGGTGGCGACCAATAGCGTGATCAGACGAGCCCGGACGGACACTCCCGTTTGCATGATTTCTCTCCGAATTTATGTCGTTATCAGGCCTTACGACCTTCGATTTTCCTGAAGCGCTGGGAGAATATTACCAAATTCAGGCGAATTTGTTATTACTTTAGTAGTAATTCGCTTTTCCGGCGTCAAAGGCGCAGCCGGCCTCCAGGCAGGCTGTTCGCCATCTGGAGGCGGCTCAAGGTAGGCAGCAAATCAAGGCCGGTGGCGGCCTTGAGGGCCTTGGCGCGCTCCCGCAGCGTTTCCAGATCGTTGTCCAGGGGCTCGCCGGCGGCGGCGAAAGTGATCGCATTGCCACTATCGCAAGAAGGGAAGGCGGCGGTCCGGCCATCGAAGGCCGTCGCGATGCGCTCCAGGCTCGCCCGGTAGCCCCGATTGCGTCCCAGATGATTGACCGCCAGGAGCCCGCGATCGGAAAGGCGGGCGCGACAGACCTGATAAAAGGGCAGGGTATCGAGGACTCCGGCTCGGCCGTCGGCATCGAAGCCATCGGCAACGATAAGATCCTGGATCTCGCCGCTGGCGGCCAGGTAACGGGCGCCGTCGTCGATGACCACCCGTAGGCGCCGGGGATCGTCGGGCAGCTTGAAATACTGGCGGGCCGTCCATTCGATTCTAGGGTCGATCTCGACCACGGTGATGCGGCATTCCGGACGATGGCGGTAGAGAAACTTGGCCAGAGAACCGGCCCCCAGCCCCACCAGCAGCGCCCGTTTAGGCCAGTCGCCGTCGGCGTGCAGGAGCAGGCCCGCCATCAGTTCCCGGGTGTAGATCAGCTCCAGAGCCCAGGGGCGGGCAATACGCATGGCACCCTGGATCCAGTCGGAACCGAAGTGAAGGTAACGAACTCCGGCTTCTTCGCTGATGTCTATCGAATGCATGGCGACTCGTCGAGGGCGACGATCTTGGGGGCCCGATTGTAGCCTGAGGATCTGGGCGGTAGGAGCAGTACGGCGGAGAGCTCGGACGACCCTCCCGATTCTGGTGAAAAAGTAAATTTTTTCAAGGAAAAATCAGAAAAATCAGAAAAATCATAAAGTCAGTATTGGGCTAATTTCCCGTCATAGTATGATCGCGTGATTCCGAATGCGGACACTCGGGAAGGAGTTCGGCGATGGGGACAGAACCAAAGATTTGCCGTGCCAAATCGGTGCAATCCGACCCGCGGGAAGCCGTACAGGAATTCTTCGCCGGTGTTTCCCAGGCGGACATGGGGCTGGTGATCTTCTTTTGTTC
>SSTA01000197.1 GCA_009469685.1 Azonexaceae bacterium
ATCTGGGTATCGAGGACGTTTCCCAGGAAATGCGCCGCCGCGAAGGCATTTCCGGGATCGACGAGAAAGCGGCCCGGAGCAAGCAGCCGTGAGCGATTGCATCTTCTGCAAGATCGTCGATGGAAAGATTCCGTCGGCCCGCGTATTCGAGGACGACGACATCCTTGCCTTCAAGGACATCAACCCGGCGCGCCCGGTCCACATCCTCGTCATTCCCAAGAAACACATCACGTCGCTGGCAACCGCCGTTCCGGACGATCTTCCGGTATTGGGCAAGATGCTCGCCCAGGCCAACGAAATCGCCGTCGCCCAGGGCAGCCCGGACGGTTTCCGTGTCATCATCAACACTGGGCGGGTCGGCTGCCAGGAAGTGCCGCACCTGCACATGCATATCGTCGGCGGACCGGATCCGGTCGGTCCCATGCTCAAACGAATCTGAGGAGAGAATCATGGGCAGCTTTTCCATCTGGCATTGGCTCATCGTCTTGGTCATCGTCATGCTCATCTTCGGCACCAAGAAGCTGCGTAACATCGGGCAGGACCTCGGCGGCGCAGTGAAGGGATTCAAGGAAGGGATAAAAGAGGGGGGCGCAGACAAGCCTGCAGAGGCTTCGCCGCCCCCACAGGTCGGTGGCCAGACGATAGACGTCGAGGTCAAGGAAAAGACGAAAAGCTGAGTTTCTGGATTTCTGGGTTCGGTTACCGTTCCCGCAACTCCGATTCTCGCTCAATCCAGATGGCCAGAGTCTCATCCCAGAATGTTTGATATCGGCTTTTCAGAGCTCATCGTCATCGGCATCGTGGCGCTCATCGTCATCGGGCCGGAAAAGCTGCCCCGGGTGGCAAAGACCGTCGGACACCTCTTGGGCCGTGCCCAGCGCTATGTAAGCGACGTGAAGGCGGACATCAACCGGGAAATCCAGCTCGACGAATTGAAGAAGATCCAGGCAGAAGTCTCCGAGTCGGCTCGGAATATCGAGGATACGGTCAAAAAGGAACTCGATGCCACCCGGGTCACCCTGGAAACTCCGGCCCAGGAAGTGGCCGCCGAGCTTGAGGGGGCGGCTGCGCCGGTTGCCGCTCTCGGCGAATCGGTCGGCGCCGTCCCCGAGGTGCCCGCCACGACCAAATCTGCGACATGAGCGAAGCCGCGGAAGAATCCTTCATTTCCCACCTGGTAGAGTTGCGCGACCGACTATTGCGCAGTTTGATCGCGGTGGGCGTCATCATGATAGGCCTCTGCGTCTATCCCGGGCCGGGCACCATCTACGATTTCCTGGCCATGCCCCTGACCCGCACCCTTCCCGAAGGGTCGAAAATGGTCGCCATCGGGGTCATCACACCCTTCATGGTGCCCTTGAAGATCACTGCGATGGTCGCCTTCGTTCTGGCTTTGCCTTATGTCCTATATCAGGCCTGGGCCTTCATCGCGCCGGGGCTCTACGCTCACGAAAAGCGTTTGGGAATTCCGCTGATTTTTTCGAGCACCTTGCTATTTCTGTTGGGCATGGCCTTCGCCTATTTTTTCGTCTTCGGTCAGGTCTTCGCATTCATCTCCGGATTTGCCCCCAAGAGCATCACGCCGGCCCCCGATATCGAGGCCTATCTTTCGTTTGTTCTGACCATGTTTGTTGCCTTTGGCGTTTCTTTTGAGGTTCCCGTCGCTCTCGTCGTCCTGGTCAGGTTGGGAGTCGTCAGCGTCGAGAAGTTGAAGGAATGGCGTTCCTACTTCATCGTGGGAGCTTTTGTCGTCGCAGCGGTGGTTACGCCGCCGGATGTGGTGTCTCAACTGGCCTTGGCAATTCCCATGTGCCTGCTCTACGAACTTGGAATTCTCGCTTCCCGAATGGTGGCACGCGGCGCGCCGCCTAGCCTTGAAGAGCCCTCGGAAGACGGTCAATAAGCCGTTTTCCGGAAACCAGGGACGCATTGAATGCCACTCAACATCCTGATCGTTTGCATGGGCAACATCTGCCGCTCGCCCATGGCCGAGGAGGTCGTGCGGGTCGCGTTTGCGCGTGCCGGTCTGGGCGGGTCGATCCGCGTGGATTCGGCAGGGACTCTAGGGTCCCATGCCGGCGAGCAACCCGACGACCGGGCGATCCAGACCGCGGCAGCCCGGGGTTACGACCTTTCGAGGCTGCGGGCGCGGCGAGTGACGAGCGAGGATTTCTCGCGCTTTGACCTCATCCTGGCCATGGACGCGGACAATCTGGCGACCTTGAAACGGCGCTGTCCGCCGGAACATCAGGCCAAATTGGCGCTTTTTCTCGATCAGGCCCGGAGTGACTGTGCCGAGGTTCCCGATCCGTATTACGGCAATCTGGCCGGATTCCAACGGGTCCTGGAACTTTGCGAGCTTGGGGCAGCCGGCTTGGTGCGTGCCGTACGCGAGGGGCTGATCGCTGCCCAGGGAAGCCCGAATCCATGAGATTCCCCCGGGCCTGAGCCGAATTACTGGCTGCCCTGGAGCCGCTTCATGTAATCCTTGGTGAAGATCTTGTCGGGAAGATCGACGACTTTCATGGCCCCGTATTCGAGAACCGATTGCTCGTTGCCCCGGAGCGCATCTTCCATGACCAGCCGAGTCGGGCGCAGGCGTCCCACCATGGTTTCGAATTTGTCGTAGCGGCAGCGCTTCATCAACCGATTCGAAAGGGAATAGAACTCGGCCTTGAGGGGGTGAAAAGTCTTTTTGTTGACCCAATAGACGACCCGCTGATAGGTCACCGTCCGGTCGACCGCGGTCAGCTCGAGGACATGGTAGTCCTCGCCGCCTATCGTTTCCGAGTGAAGAATCTTGGGGTTGTAATCCCCCGCGAAATTGGCGCGGGCTAGGTCGCCGTTGGCCACTTGCCCGGTCAGGCGTTGGGCCAGCGAGATGCGCACGGGTTGGGAGATGTCGGGCATGAAAACCCACAAATCGCGTCCCTTCATGAGTATGATCTGGCCGCGCTCCGATGCGGGTTCGGTGACTTGGACGACGGTGTTTTCGTTGCCCTTGGAAAGGACCAGATACTTGCGCGCTTCAGCCGCTTTGTCCGCTTGTGTGGTGGCAATGCCGATTTCGACCTGGAAGCCTTCCCTGGGGAAGCGCACCTGGTCGGCCTTTTCCACTATACTCCGGGCATACGCCTCGTCCCCGGGAGGCTCTTCCGCCAGGGCAGGCACGCAGAACGGCAGCAGAAGGAACAAGGCAGTCGCAAGGCGAGTGCCCGCGGCGGACCGAAAATATGGCATGCTTCCACCCTTCAAAATTCGTCGTACCTGAGGCTATGGCCCGGGACAGGTTATCGCAATGAGCGTCGTCAGAATCGAGCGCGTCTTTAAGGACTATCTGCTCGGCGAACAGATCGTCCAGGCCGTCAATGATATAACACTGGCTATCGAGCCGGGAGTGTTCTTGGCCATTTCCGGGCCTTCCGGGAGCGGAAAGACGTCGCTGCTGAACCTGATCGGATGTATCGACAAACCGACCAGTGGCAAGATTTATATCAACGACGAAGACGTGACCGAGAAGACGCCGGATCAGCTCGCGGAACTCCGCGCCCGATCCATCGGCTTCATCTTCCAGACTTTCAATCTGCTGCCCGTCCTCTCGGCCGCAGAAAACGTCGAGTATCCTCTGCTGCAGCGCAAGGATATCTCCGCGTCGGACCGTAAGAAGCGGGTGGACTACTTTCTCGATATCGTAGGATTGTCGAAATACGTCCATCACCGGCCGAATCAGTTGAGCGGAGGCCAGCGCCAGAGGGTGGCCATTGCGCGGGCCCTGGCGATCCAGCCGGCCATCGTGCTGGCCGACGAGCCGACTGCCAACCTGGACAAGGCGACGGGCAAGGAAATTTTGCGGCTGATGAAACTGATCAATCAGCACCTGGGGACCACGTTCATCTTTTCCACCCATGACCAGAAAGTCGTCGACGTGTCGGATCGCCTGGTCAAAATGGAGGACGGGACGATCAAGTCGCTGGGCATCCGCAATGAGGACAATCAGTGGAAATTGATCCGAGTCCGGAATCTTTCCGAAATGGCTGCCGGCGAAGAGCAGGTAGTGGCTTGAGCAAGAGGTAAAACACGTGAGCATTGGGGGAAGAAGCGCCAGCAAACAATTCCGCGTACGGGGCAACAAGCGCGGGTATCGCATCATCGCGATGCTGGTAGGGCTGATGATGACCGGGGGTGGCTTTGCGGCTGAGCTCGACGTCGACGCGTTGTTTGCCGATGCGGGGAAGGCGCCCGGGAAGTCTGGAGGCTCCGGAATCAAGGGCTACGTCCAGTTCGAGGCGGCGCGGACCACGGCCGATCCAGATCATTGGTCCAAGCTGCGCGCGCGTGGCGAATTGTCGTCCCAGGGCAACCTGGGGGGCGGCTTGAAATACAAGCTGAGTGCGCGCGCCGATTACGATTTTGTCTACGACATCAACGATTTCTATCCCCAGACGGTTCGCCACGACCAGCGCTCCAATTTTGAGCTGCGCGAGAATTATCTCGACGTCAACGCCGGCGACTGGGATCTTAGACTTGGCCGCCAGCATGTGGTGTGGGGGGAAATGGTCGGCTTGTTCTTCGCCGACGTGGTCTCGGCGCGGAATCTCAAGGAGTTCATCCTTCCCGATTTCGAGCCCATGCGTATCCCCCAGTGGGCGGCCCGGGCCGAGTACTTCAAGGACGACTTCCACGCTGAGTTACTGTGGATTCCAGTGGCCAGCTACGACCAGATCGGTAAGCCCGGTGCGGAGTTCTACCCTCCCAGTCCCGTGCCCGGAACCGTCTATCGGCAAGAAAAGACCCCTTCGCGAAGCCTGGACAACATGAATTATGGAATTCGCCTTTCCAAGCTGACCGATGGCCTCGATATCTCTGCCTTCTATTACAATAGCATGGATATCCAGCAGACTTTCTATCGTATAGGCGGTCCGACGCAGGTCTTTCCGTTCATCGTAGAAGCGCGGCACGATCGCATCGAGCAGTTGGGGGGCACTTTCGCGAAGGATTTCGGGTCGTTGATTCTGAAGGGCGAAGCCGTCTATACCGACGGGCGCCGGTTTACGGTGCTGCGCATTAGCGATGCTGATGGATTGGCCGCCAGCGACACGCTGGATTGGGCGCTGGGCGCCGACTTCACGCTGCCGGCAGAAACACGCTTCAATGTTCAGGTTTTTCAGCGGGTTTATTTCTCCCACGATCGGGACATGATCAACGACCGTCGCGAGAACGGTTACAGCCTTTACCTCAGCAGCAAATTGACCGATGCTCTCGAAGGACAGGCGCTGCTGATCGCCAGTTTGAATCGTACCGACTGGCTATTCCGTCCCAAGCTCAGCTGGAATTTCCAGCGCAACTGGAGGCTGCTGCTAGGCGCGGACATCTTCCACGGCCCCCGGCTCGGATTCTTTGGCCAATACGATCAGAAGGATCGCGTTTACACCGAGCTGCGCTACAGTTTCTGACGCGAGCCGGCTACCCGCACCCGAATCAGGACAGATCGGTATAGAGGGTTTCGAGGGGCAAGCGTCGGGAGAGGGTTGGGGTCTTGCGCGGGTAGCCGACCCGCAACAGGATGTGCGGGAAATCCCCGGGGCCCAAGGCGAGCAGTTCGGGTAAAGGCGCCTTAAAGCTGAGGACCCGCTCCGTAAGACCCGGCGGAATGGTTCCGTTTTCAAGCCGCAGGAGCTGATCGGTGACGACATAGTAGGGGTGAACCGCCAGCCCGGCAGCGTTGAGTTCGCTCCAGACCCGAGCAAGCAACCTCCCTGCGTCCAACGTACCCGCCAGGGTATGCGGCGCCACGATTGCGGCAATCAACGGAGCGGCGCCGAGAAGCAGGGTTTCGCTGGCAGCCAAGGCTTTGTAAACCCCGAGCTGGTTCAGGAATGCCATACGCCGCCAGTCCGCCGTGAAACGCAAGAAAGCATGGCCGCCGGGAGGAAGGTGCAGGGTTCGGACATCGAGTCCTTCGCCGCCCTCAGCCTCGGCAAGCGTATGGCGCAGGCTGCCCATGAGCCAGTCGTGCAATTCTCGGGTTTGGAACCGGACTTCGGCCGCCTGGCGGACGATTCTGACCAGTGCCGAGCGATTTGGCCCGGAACTGAGGGTTTCCATCCTCGCGGACCCTGAAACGCTTTGGCGCAGGGCTTCTACTTGCTCAGCCTGGAGTGCCGTCGCGCGGTACGGCAGGCGGTTCGTATGACGCCGAAAAAGCGGCAGCTTGAGATTTTGCGCTGCGCCGGGCGGTAAAGCTTGCGGGAGGAATGATCCGTAGATCGAGTCCGCAGCGGCGGGAGAGGCGATCTCCCAGGAGCCCGAGGCGCCCAGCCCTTCCGCCGCAGCGTCGATGTTGCCCATGGCGGCTCCCACCGCCAGCAGCGTTGGATGGGACTGAGGGCCAAATAGCTTGCCTGCGCCGCGGGATTGGCTGAATGCGATGGCAAAGCGGCGGCCATCCCAACGAAAATCGAGCGGTTGTGAATTGTCCGCAGAAGGGGCCGCACGAGCAGCGAGGGCGAGGAAATGCCCGAGGTCGGCCGGCGTCATGGTCAGGGCCCTGCCGACCGGACGCGGCGACCCGGCAAACGGCTAGCGAATCGGATCGTCCAGCCCGCCAAGTTTGCAGAAGAACCGAAGTTCGTCGAGATCTTTACGATAGGTCCTCGGCAGCGAGGCGCGGAGGGCCTTGATCCGTTCGGCCTTGGCGGCAGGAAGGTCCCCGGAAGGCGTCTTGACGAATATCAGGAAGGGAACCTGAAAAGTGCTGAGAACGCCGACTGACGACGGCAGAAAGCGCTTGGCGGCATCCTGGAAATCCTCGAGTAGGAAAGCGGCCCGCAGGGAGCGCTCGTAATCGAGGGAAAAGAGGTGCGGCTGATGCTCGGCATTCATGTAGGCAAAGAAGAGCACCGACTTGAGGGACTTCAATCGCCCGAAGTCCGTCAGGTAAACCGCGCCGCCGGGCTTCAGAACTCGGCTGACCTGGCGGAAGCAGTCGTCCAGATGCTGCCGAGTGGGGAGATGGTGCAGGACCACGGTAGACATCACGGCGTCGACACTAGCGTCGGGAATCGACTTGAGGACCGTAATATCGTCGTGCTGGAACTGGACGTTTTTCAGTCCGAGCTTATCGACATACTTGCGACCGCTGTCGAGCATGGTCTCGGAAAGGTCGACGCCCAGGAAGGAGATTTCGGGGTTGAGCTCCGCGACTTGCCCGAGTTGCGTTGCCGGCCCGCAACCCAGGTCGAGAACCCGGGACTTGCCCTGGATGACCCGGCTGATCTGTGCCGAATGGTAAAGGTAGGCGGCGGACATGACGCCGTCGATGCGACCGGCGTGGGAATAGGCGGCAACCTGTTCCGGATCGTCCATGACCAGATCGGGCTCGGGTTCCCGCGGAAATTTCCGTTCACCAAAAATTTCCCGGGCCATGACGGGGGCTAGAGACAGTCGCGGCATGAATTTATCTTAACGAAAAAAAAACCTTCCGTCAGCTAAGACGGAAGGTTTTTTGGGCGGGTCCGTATTGGATCAGGCGGCTTGCTTCTTGTTGCGACGGGAAGCGGCACCGAAACCGGCCAGGGCGATTCCCAGAAGACCCAGGGTGCCCGGCTCGGGAACCAGACGGAGCGTGAAGTCGACGTTGTCGAAGCTGTCGTAGGGAGAGTTGGCTCCGCCCTTGCCCAGCAGGCTACCGGAACCGCAAACGTCGTTGGCCTTGAAGGTGACGGTCGTCAGGTCAAGGCAGTCGCTCTTGGTCGGAACGTAGCCGGTGTTGTTGATGTAGAAGTCAAGGGCGGCGTTGTAGCTACCACCCGGGGTCGGCGGGGGGATCAGGCCGATGACCGCGAGGATGTCGGTGATCGCGCTGGCGGTCCAGAAGCTGTTGGCGCCAAAGCCCAGGGTCGCCCACAGAGCGCCATTGGTGGCGGTTGCTTCGCAGGCCGCTTGAGTGGCACAGCCGATCCGGGTGTAATCGATGGTGCTGGAGCTCCACATGGCGACGGCGGTGCCGGCAGCCATACCGGTCAGGCCGCCGAGGCCGAAGATGGCATTGCCGTAGACCGAGGTGGTCGGGGCGAAGATCCAGGTGAAGGCGCCCGGACCGCCGAACTTGGCGACCACGGTGATATCGAAGATGCCGGTGAGTTCCTTGCCGATGCCCGACAGGGTGGTGGTGCCGGAAGCACTGAGGTTCTCGATGGATTCGATGTTGAAGATGCCGTGCAGACGGTCACCCACGTCCAGGACAGTGGCGGCGCCAACCATATTGATGATGCCGTCGGCGCTGTTGTCGGACAGCTGGTTGAGCGCGCCAGCGTACAGGGGGATGGTCGCAGCGGACGCCGAACCGGCCGCAAACAGACCGCCAACCGCCGCGGCGAGTAGGGCTTTTTTCAGAGATTTCATTTTACAAACTCCTTTAGGACATATTGCCGTCGATCCGGCGGATTGACTACGCCCAACATTTAGCAAGCGCTGTGCCAGAAAAATAAAGTGCTTTAATAACATTGACTTGAAGTTCTTGTTGGCCAATCTTCGGTCTTTTTCTGCCGGGGGCTGTAAAAAAAGTCGACATAGGATTTAGGGCTGGCGAGTCACCTGGGCCTTGACGAGCCGGAACATGAGTTGCTGCAGCGGATTGCGGTAACCCAGGGGCCGCCAGGTTGTTGTGTAGCGCATCCGGTAAGCGTCGAACTGAATGCCCCAGGGGGCGAACCGGAGCGGGCCGCGACCCAGGATCAGTTTGAGGGCGGCAATAGCGGCCACGCCTGCGCACAGTTGGCACGAACCGATGGTCGAGGGGCCGCGCTTCTCTTGCAGGTTGACCCGCGACATGTCGGCGATGTAACCGCGCTGGAGCATCGCGGGGGACAGTCCGACCAGGAATCGGATCGCCATATCCAGGGGCTCGCAGCCTTCGAACCCGAAGTAGTCCTCGAAGGGCATGCTGCGGGGGCCGAACACGAGCAGTGCTGTGCCCATGCCCAGGGGAGCCGCGGTGACCACGGGGATGCCCAGCCGTTCGCAGGCCGAGAAAGTCGCCCGGCGGGCTTCGAAGCAGAAGAAATCCAGGCCATCGACGTAGACGTCCACGTCGGCAAGAAAAGCTTCCAGATTGTCCTGCTGAATTCCGGTGGGAAACAGCCTCAGGTCGACTTCCGGATTGATGTCGCGGGCCATCTCGGCGAGGACGTCAAGTTTGGGGCGCCCCAGGGTGCTCATGGTGGCCCCCACCTGCCGATTGAAATTGGCCAGGTCGAAATCGTCGAAATCGGCGATGGAGAAGTTTCCGATTCCCAGGCGGGCGAGAGTCAACAAATGGACTCCGCCGACGCCTCCGAGCCCGCCTATCCCAACGCGGGCGCTACGCAGGCGCTGTTGCTCGGCTTCGGTGACCCAGCCGATATTGCGCGAAAACGCGCGATCGTAGTCAAAGGCTTGCATGGCGGATTCGGTTCCCTTGGCGTTAATATGGCGCTCTGTTTGAGGCTCCTGAAAATAACCCGAAAGCTCGGCCCATGACAATCTTGATTTCCCCGTCTGACATTCATATCGCAACGCGAAATCTGTTGCGGAATGTCAAACGCACGTCGGTGGCGGTTCTGGCGGTTGGCGGCGGGGTGGTGGCCTTTTTGCTGGCCGGAGGGTTCATCGCCTACATCTTCAAGGAGATGCGCGAGGCGACGATCCATTCGCAATTGGGCCATGTGCAGATCGTGCGGCCGGGGTATTTCGAAAAGGGTATTGCCGACCCGTTCTCGTTTCTGCTGCCTGCCGATCCGGAGCGTATGGCCCAAATCGAGGCTTCGTTACGTCCCGAGACGCTGGCGCCTAGGATGTCCTTCAGCGGGCTGATCAGCCGCGGCGATGCCACCATGCCCTTCATTGCGGACGGGATCGATCCGGCCAAGGAAGAGCCCATCAGTTCACGCATCATGATCGTCGAGGGTCGTGCCTTGGAGGATGTGGCCGAGAAATCGGTCGTCGTCGGGGAAGGGTTGGCAGCTGGCCTAGGGGTCAAGGTCGGTGAAAGCGTCGTCCTGCTGGCGACCAAGGAAAATGGAACGCCTAATGCCGTAGAACTCAAGGTTGTCGGAATATTTGCCACCAGTACGAAGGATTATGACGATTACGCCCTACGCGTACCCATCCCGGTTGCGAGAAAACTGATGGCGGTGACGGGATCGACCTCCTGGGTGATCTTGCTCGCGGCAACCGATCGGACCGAGGCCGCCGTGAAAGCGTTGGCAAAGGCGCTACCCAAAGGGGACTTCGAGGTGGTGCCGTGGACGGCGCTGGCCGATTTTTATAACAAGACGGTGGTCCTGTTCTCCAAACAGGTCAGCGTCGTCAAGTTCATCATCGGCTTGATCATCATTCTGACCATTTCCAACACCCAGATGATGACTGTTCTCGAACGTACTACAGAAATCGGGACCAGCATGGCGATTGGCTTGAAGCGGTGGGTGATCGTCAAGTTCTTCCTGCTGGAGGGGTTGATACTGGGCATCGTCGGTGGTGTCGCCGGGATCGTGCTGGGGTACCTGCTGGGTGAATTGATTTCCTGGGTCGGGATTCCCATGCCGGCGCCGCCGGGTATGGCGAGGGGGTACATCGGGAAAATCTTGATTACTCCCGAGTTGGTTGTCGATGCCCTGGTCCTGGCGGTGGTGACAACGCTGGCAGCGAGCATCATGCCGGCGTGGAAGGCGGGTTCCATGAATATCGTGGATGCCTTGAGAACGAATCAATGAGCGAAAATCTTCGGGGGCGTTTTGGTCTGGCGCTGCGCAACGTCCTGCGTCACCGCTTTCGTACGGCCGCCACGTTGGCAGCCATCAGCATCGGCGTTGCCGGATTGATCCTGGCGGGGGGCTTTGTCGAAGACATTTTCGTTCAGCTCGGAGAGGCCATCATTCACTCCCAGACCGGACACCTCCAGGTCGTCAAGGCGGGCTATCGGGAAGGCAAGAACCGAGCGCCGCAACAGTACCTGTTCGACAATCCGAAGGACATCAAAGCTGCGGCCGAGAGCGACCCGGCTGTGGAGTTCACCATGGCGCGCCTGGGCTTCTCCGGGGTCCTCAATAACGGCAAGCGTGATCTCGGTATTCTTGGCGAGGGAGTCGAGCCGGATGCGGAGGCCCGACTGGGGTCTTATCTTCACTATGTCGAGGGACGGTCGCTTTCCGACAAGGACATGGACGGGATAGCGGTCGGCCAGGGCGTTGCGAGTTCCCTGGGGCTCAAGGTCGGCGATCGGGTCACCCTGGTTCTCAGTCTGGCTGAAGGTGCGGTCAATACCCTCGATTTCGAGCTGATCGGGGTTTTTCAGAGTTTTTCGAAAGAGTTCGATTCGCGGGCGGTCCGCATCCCGCTGGCTGCGGCGCAGTCGCTGATGGATACTCAGGCGGCGCACCTGGTGGTCGTCACGCTCAAGGAAACCCGGCAGACCGAGCGAGCACGTCTGGCTCTGGAGGCTCGCCTGGCATCCGAAGGGTTTGAAATCATTCCCTGGACGGCGCTTTCTGATTTTTATGAAAAAACCATTGCGCTCTACGATCGGCAGTTTGGTGTATTGCGCTCGATCATCCTGGTGATGGTTCTCCTGAGCGTCGCCAATAGCGTCAATATGTCCCTGTTCGAGCGGACTCGAGAGTTCGGTACCATGTTGGCGTTGGGGAACCGATCCCGGGATGTGTTTCTGCTGATCTTGACCGAGAGCGCCATTACGGGCGTATTCGGCGCTTTGATCGGCACGGCCCTGGGCGTGGCGGCGGCACTGGCCATTTCGTCCGTCGGTATCCCCATGCCGCCGCCGCCAAATGCAAATCTGGGGTACACCGCGATAATCCGCATCGTTCCCGGAGACATCTTTGCCGCCAGTCTGGTGGGCTTTTTCGCTACCGTCCTGGCTGCGCTGATGCCAGCACGCCGTGCCGCGCGTCTTGGAATAGTCGATGCGTTGCGGCAAGGGGTGTAGCAAATTCGTGAAATTTTGCTCCGTCAGGCCTCGGAGTTGGAGCCGGAGTGGCGCTTTTCGGGTATGATTGGCGCGTTTTGCCGGAAAGGAAACCTTTTCCGTGCTTCGGTTTCGTCTTATTTGTGGGGTCGAGGGGAAATGTCGAGATTGTCCAAGATGAGTCTGCTTCGTCTGGTCGCGGCGGGGTGTGCCGCGCTGATCGTGGCCGGGTGTGCGTCGAATTACCCTCCTGCGCCGAGTCTCGCCGCATCCGATGACTACAGCTACGTCATTGGGCCCGGGGATACGATCAATATTCAAGTCTGGCGCAATCCGGAGCTCTCGATGTCCGTTCCGGTTCGGCCGGATGGCAAACTCGCAGCTCCGCTAGTCGAAGATATGCTCGCCATGGGCAAGAATCCTTCGGCGCTGGCACGGGACATTGAAAAGGAGTTGTCCAAATTCATCCGCGACCCTGTGGTCACGGTTATCGTCACCACGTTCGTCGGGCCTTACAGCGAGCAGATTCGGGTGATCGGCCAGGCCGCCAAACCCCAGATTCTCGCGTACAAGCACAAGATGACGGTGCTCGACGTGATGATCGCGGTAGGGGGGTTGACGGACTTCGCCGATGGCAATGGAGCCAGCATCCTGCGGACTTCCGAAGGAAACAAGCAATATGGCGTCCGCCTCAAGGATTTGGTCAAGAAAGGCGATGTTACCGCCAATGTTGAGGTCAAGCCGGGCGACGTCCTGATCATCCCGCAAAGCTGGTTTTGATTGACCGGCACCCCTTAATCCCAATCGGTTTCGTGTAGATGGAAGACGTATTACGCCAGTTACAGGCGCTCGTGAAAGCGACCTGGCGCCATCGCTGGGTCGGCTTGGCCGTCGCCTGGGTGGTCGGGTTGATCGGCGCCGGAGTCTTGCTCCGCGTGCCGGACAAATATGAGGCCAGTGCCCGTATTTATGTCGACACGCAGTCTATCCTCAAGCCCTTGATGTCAGGGCTGGCGGTCCAGCCGAATGTCGAGCAGCAGGTCATGATGTTGAGCCGGACGCTCATCAGTCGCCCCAACGTGGAAAAGCTGATCCGCATGGCCGACCTCGATCTGGGAAGCAATTCCAAGACGCAACAGGATGAACTGACCGAACGGCTGATGAAAACGCTCGAGATCAAGAGCACCAACCGCGATAATCTTTACACCCTGGCGTTTCGGGATACGGAACCGGAAAAGGCGAAGCGCGTCGTCCAGTCGCTGGTTTCCATCTTCGTCGAATCCGGGCTAGGCGAAAAACGCAAGGATTCGGATTCGGCAAAGAAGTTTATCGACGATCAGATTCGCGCCTACGAGAAGAAGCTTGAAGAAGCGGAAGGTCGCTTGAAGGATTTCAAGCTCCGCAATATCGACAATCAGACTGCGGACGGAAAGGTTGGGGCAGAGCGTCTGGGCGACGTGAGTACCCAGCTTGCGAAATCCCGGCTTGAGCTTCGCGAAGCGGAGAATTCTCGGGATGCGATCAAGCGGCAAATCGTTGGCGAAGATCCTTCCCTGCTGTCTGATTCCGCAGCTGCAGACGTCATTACCGTGCCTGAACTCGATGGTCGGATCGACGCCCAGAAGCGCAATCTTGACGGCCTGCTGCAGCGCTATACCGAACAGCACCCGGATGTCGTGCAGACGCGCAGGATGATCAAGGAACTGGAAGAGCAGAAGAAGCAGGAAATCAGTGCCCGGAAGAAAGCCGCTGCGGCCAATCCCTCGGTTACCGTCAGCAACAATCCGGTCTATCAGCAGCTCAAGGTGTCCCTGGCGGAATCGGAAGCCACTGTGGCTTCGCTGCGGACCCGGGTTGCGGAATACGAAGCGCGCTACAAGCGCCTGACCGACATGATGAAGAACATGCCGGAAATCGAGGCAGAGTATAAGCAGCTTAACCGGGACTACGAGGTCCACCGAAAGAATTACGATGCACTGGTGGCCCGTCGCGAATCGGCGAGCTTGACCGGCGACCTCGAGTCCGTTGCGGGAATTGCGGATTTCCGCCTGATCGATCCGCCCACAGTTTCCAATACTCCCGTCGCCCCCAATCGACTCCTGCTGCTGCCTCTTGGTTTGCTCGCCGCCCTCGCCGCAGGAATGGCTGCCGCCTTCGCCATGAGTCAGTTGCGGCCGACCTTTGTGGACAGCCGCACTCTGCGGGAAATGACCGGACTTCCTTTGCTCGGCTCCGTTTCGATGTTGATCAGTGAAGATGCGCTCAAGGAGGAGCGGCGTGGCATGAAGCGCTTCTTTGCCGCTTTTGGTGCGCTTGTCGGATCCTACGGGGCTGGGGCGTTGGCATTGTTCCTTCTGGCTCCGCGTGGGGGTTGAGGTCTATGAGTCTGATTGAACAAGCCGCGAAAAGACTGGAGCAACTGCGCCAAGCCGGCGTTGAAGTTCCCGATGACCTCGCCGATACACCGAAATCTGCGCCCGTCGCCCCTGCCGTGACGGTCGGGCCGCGGACCGAAGACGCCGCCAAACCGGTACCGGTTGCGGAACCTGCCCAGCCGGCCAAGTCTTCGGTTCAGTCCAAGAGGGTCGAGCTGGATCTCGATGCCTTGGCCGCGGGCAATTTCATCGGTCCAAATTCTCCGCGCTCGCAAATTGCCGAAGAGTATCGCGTGATCAAGCGGCCGCTCATCGACAATGCCATGGGTCGGGGGGCTGCGCCTGTCGAAAATGGCAACCTCATCATGGTGACCAGTTCGTTGCCGGGTGAGGGCAAGAGCTTCACCGCCATCAATCTGGCGATGAGCATTGCCATGGAGCTCGACAATACCGTGATGTTGGTCGACGCCGACGTTGCCCGTCCGTCGGTTCTGAACATGCTCGGTCTGCCGCCGGCGAAAGGATTGCTCGACGTCCTGGTCGAAGAGTCTGTTGACCTCTCACAGGTCCTGCTTCGCACCAATGTCGAAAAATTCACCCTTCTTCCCGCTGGAACACAGCATCCGCGGGCGACCGAATTGCTGGCGAGCGACGCCATGGTGCGGCTACTGAGCGATATGGCCAATCGATATTCCGACCGGATCATCATTTTCGACTCGCCGCCGCTACTCCTGACGACCGAATCCCGGGTCTTGGCGACCCATATGGGGCAGGTCGTGATGGTGGTCCAAGCGGAGCGGACCTTGCAGTCCGACGTGAAGCAGGCGTTGGCGGCGATCGAGGCCTGTCCTGTTCGTATGCTGGTCCTGAATAAGGTGCGGGGAGTTCAAGCCGAGGGGTACGGTTACGGCTATGGTTACGGATATGGTTATGGCTCCTGAGCGGCGCCGAACCCGACTTTCGAAGGCGCGGCCTAACCGGGGTATATGCATTGCTAGGGAGCCACTTTCAGTGGCTTTCTTGCTATGGATAACGCTTGTTGGTGGCGGGAGCGCCGCCGCCGCCGAGGACGAGGACCTTAAACAGACTACCGACCCGGCCTGGAAGATCATTCCGCGAATATCGCTGACGGAAACCTTTACCGACAATGCCAATCTCAATTCCGGGCCGTCGGGGCGCCCGCATGCCGATCAGATCACCCAGATCAGCCCGGGGATCCGGATCGACGGCAAGACGGCCAGACTCCAGGTCTTTGCCGACTATTCGTTGAGCGCGATCGATTATGCGCAAGATTCCCGCGGGTCCCAGATGCAGAATGCGCTCAATAGCCTCGGGACCTTCGAAGCGATCGAAAAATGGGGATACCTGGATTTTTCCGGAACTGTGGCCCAGACCAGCATCTCGGCCCTCGGCACGCCGTCGACGACGAATGCCAGCGCCAACGGCAATAGCACTGAGACGGCGACCTTCAAACTTTCACCCCACGTAAAGGGGAGATTCGGAGAATTCGCGGATTATCGACTGCGCTACGAACGCATGACGACGCGCTCGAAGTCCAGCCTCGCCAACGATACGGATTCGGATATTTGGGACGGGACACTGCAGGGCACCACGGGTTTGGCGGCGCTAGGCTGGAACCTCAACTTGAACCGGCAGCAGATCGAGCGGACCATCGGCCGCAGCAATGAGGCGGAACGGTTGAATGCCCTGCTATCCTGGTTGGTCCAGCCACAGTTCAAGCTCAAGGCTTCCGCGGGCCGTGAGCGCAACGATTACGCGACGCTCGATATGAAGTCCTACTCTACCCATGGAGTCGGTTTCGAGTGGGCGCCCACCGAGCGAACGAATCTCTCTGCCTTCAAGGAACGCCGCTTCTTCGGCGATGGCCATCAGATTTCCTTTACCCACCGCACGCCCCTGAGTTCCTGGCGCTATACCGATTCCCGCGACGTCAATGTCAATGCGCAAGGGGGGCAAACCTCCTTGGGGACGTGGTTCGACTTTGCCTTGGCAACGGTTCCGGCGACCATCACCGATCCGGTCGAGCGCGCGCGTTTGGCTCAGAGGTTGCTCGACATGATAGGCAAGCAGGCGCAAGACATCATTCCCGCGAACTTTCTCGCTTCCCAGTCCACCTTGATGCGCCGTCGGGAACTCTCTTTCGTCATCACTGGGGCGACAAATACGATCACTCTCTTGGCAAGCCGAAGCCACCAGCAGACGCTGATCAATCAGACTATCCTCGAGCTCGCGGACACCTTTTCATCCTCCAACGTGATCGATCAAAAAGGCATCAGTGCCACCTGGTCCCATCGCCTGACGCCGTTGAGTTCGCTCTCGGTGGCGGCCACCAAGACCAATACTTCAGGCAAGAGCGGAACCGCCGGGACCCCCATCAGTACGCAACAAAGATCGCTGAACGTGAGTTACTCCACACGCCTTGGAGCCAAGACCAATGCATCATTGGGGTTGCGCCGCACGCTCTTCGACAGTGAAACCGCCAGCGGGTACACCGAGAACGCACTGACGGGCGCCCTAACCGCCCAATTCTAAATCTATGTACGAATCCTTTTATGGGCTGGCAAGCAAACCTTTCCAGCTCAACCCCGATCCGTCGTTTTATTTTGGCAGCAAGCAGCATCGCCGGGCTACCGCCTATCTGGAATACGGCATGCACCAGAACGAGGGGTTCATTGTCATCACCGGTGAGGTGGGGGCAGGCAAGACGACCATCGTTCGGGGATTGATGGATTCCCTGGATCAAAGCAAGGTCGTTGCCGCCCATCTGGTCAGCACCCAGCTCGATGCGGAGGACACCTTGCGCCTGGTCGCTGCGGCCTTCGGCGTGCGGACCAAGGATATTTCCAAATCCGACGTCTTGATGGCACTGGAAGCCTTTCTGGTCACCATCACCGGCAAGGGAAAGCGCTGCCTGCTCATCGTTGACGAGGCCCAGAACCTGACGCCGCGGGCAGTGGAAGAGTTGCGCATGTTGTCCAATTTCCAGTTCGGCAATCATGCCCTGCTGCAGAGTTTTCTGATCGGCCAGCCCGAATTCCGGGAAATTCTCCAGAGCCCCCATATGCAGCAGTTGCGCCAGCGTGTCATCGCTTCGTGCCATATCGGGCCGCTGGATGCTGAGGAAACCCGCGGCTATATCGAGCACCGGCTCAAGTGCGCGGGATCCCAGGGAAATCCCAAGTTCGATTCAGGGGCTTTCGACGCCATACACAAGGCGAGCGGAGGGATTCCCCGGCGCATCAACTCCCTTTGCGATCGTCTGTTGCTCTTCGGATTTCTCGGCGGAAAGACGACCTTCACCGCCGATGACGTGAATGAGGTGGCGCGGGAGATTTACGAGGAAACCAGCGCTCCGATGGCAGCGCACCCGATTCCCCCGGGCAACCTGCCAAGTCCTTTGCCGGCGATGCCGGGAGATGCGATCGAAGCCGGACTGGCAAAACTGGAACTCGACGTTGCGACGGCTGAGGAAATGGCCAACGAATTGGCCGGGTTGCGCAAAGGTCATCTGAGCGAGCGGATCAATCGCCTTGAGCGCAGTCTCTTGCGGATCGAGCGGATCAATTCGGCGACTTTGGCGCTGATGGAACGGCTGGTCGGGGCGGTCCGCGCCAAACCCGGCGAAGAGGAGACCACCAAATGACGACCGGATCCTGGCCGGCTGATCTCGGGCCGGTCGTCTGCGTCGTCGGCGCTCGGCCGAATTTCATGAAAATGGCGCCGATCCTGCGCGCTTTTGCCGAAGCATCGCCTGCCATTCCAACCCTGCTCGTCCATACCGGTCAGCATTACGACAAGGACATGAGCGACCGGCTGTTCGAGGATTTGCGGTTGCCCCGTCCCGACATCAATCTGGAAGTTGGTTCCGGCAGCCATGCCGTCCAGACGGCCGAAGTCATGCGGCGCTTCGAACCGGTCCTCGACGAACGCAAACCCAGTTGCGTTCTGGTGGTGGGCGATGTCAATTCGACCCTGGCCTGTTCCTTGGTGGCGGTCAAGAAAGGGATTCCTACCGTCCATGTCGAAGCGGGGTTGCGTAGTTACGACCGGAAAATGCCGGAGGAGATCAATCGCCTCCTGACCGATCAGATTGCGGATCGACTCTATACCACCGAGCGGGACGCAGCCGACAATTTGGCGAGGGAAGGCATCCCCAACGAGCGCATCCGCTTCGTCGGCAATGTCATGATCGATTCGCTGCTTTGCCACCGCGACGGTGCCAGGTCTCCCGCGCAAACCCTGACGGCGCATGGGGTCGATTCTGCGATCCTGGGTGGGCCGCGCGGGTACGGTGTTGTCACCTTGCATCGCCCGTCCAATGTCGATCAGCGCGAAACCTTGGAGCCTTTGCTCACGGTATTGCGCCAGGTTGCCGACGATCTTCCGCTGGTGTTTGCCCTCCATCCGCGCACCCGCGCCAATATCGACCGCTTCGGCCTGGCCGGTCAGATCGATCCCCGTTGCATGGTGATCCTCCCTCCCCAGGGATACCTGGAAATGCTCGGCCTGATGGCCGGGGCGACCCTGGTTCTCACAGATTCCGGCGGCTTGCAGGAGGAAACCACGGCGCTGGGAGTCCCCTGCCTGACGCTTCGGGAGAATACCGAAAGGCCGATTACCGTCACCGCAGGAACGAATACGCTGGTCGGCAGGGATTCCGCAGCCATTCTGCGGGAAGTTGGTGAAATTCTTGCCGGGAGAGGTAAGGGCGGACGGGCGCCGGAACTCTGGGACGGTCAGGCCGCCCAGCGTATTGCCGTCGACCTTGGCGAGTGGTTGCTCGCCCGGCATGCAGGCGATTGTCTGGGAGCCAAGTAACGATGGGCCAGGCGATCACCAATATGTTCACCATCGACGTCGAGGACTATTTCCAGGTCTCCGCCTTCGCCCCCCATATTCCCCGCTCGACTTGGTCTTCCATGGAATGTCGGGTCGAGCGCAATGTGGACAGAATTCTGCAACTTCTTGCGGATCACTCCACCAAGGCGACGTTCTTCACCCTCGGTTGGATAGCCGAGCGTTACCCGGAGGTCGTTCGGCGGATTGCCGACGGCGGCCACGAAATCGCCAGCCATGGCTATGGTCACGAGCGGGCCCATGATCAGACGCCGGAAGAATTCACCGCCGACATCCGCCTCGCCAAACTGGTCCTGGAAGATTTGTCGGGCCAGGAAGTGGTCGGTTATCGGGCGCCCAGTTTTTCCATCGGCGAAGGCAATCTTTGGGCTTTCGAATGTTTGGAGAGTGAAGGGTACCGGTATAGCTCCAGCATCTACCCCATCCAGCACGATCACTACGGGATGCCCGATGCGCCGCGATTCGCGCACCGTATAGGCCGCCTGATCGAGGTGCCGGCGACCACGGTACGGATGATGCGCCGTAATTGGCCGGCGAGCGGCGGGGGCTATTTCCGGCTCATGCCCTATTCTGTTTCGCGCTGGCTCCTGCAGCAGGTCAACCAGAAGGATGGCGAGCCTGCGGTGTTCTACTTCCACCCTTGGGAAATCGATCCGGAGCAGCCGCGCATCCCCAATGTCGGTGCCAAGACTCGTTTTCGGCATTACGTCAATATCGATAGAACCGAGGGCAGACTCGCCCAGTTGCTGAAGGATTTTGCCTGGGGCCGAATGGATCGCGTTCTGGCCAGCGAATTGTCCTGAAGCGATTCCAGATTCGGTATCCGGATTACCTTCGCAGATGCTGACTGTCAAAACACTCAATTGCCGGGAACGCGGGGCTGCAGCCCGCTGGGACGCCTTCGTCGCCGCCTGTCCCGAAGCGACCTTCTTCCACCGTTCGGAGTGGCAGGGAATCCTGGAAGACGTCTTCCGCCACAAGACCCATTATCTCTACGCTGAGCGGTCCGGCGACGTGCTCGCCATTCTGCCCATGGCCCACGTGCGCAGTCTGCTCTTCGGCAAGGCCCTGGTGTCGCTGCCCTTTGCGGTCTACGGCGGGATCGCTTCGATCGACGCCGAGGCGACGGCCCTGTTGGTCCGGGAGGCGCAGACCCTTGCACGCCAACTCGGCGTCGACCACCTGGAATTGAGGCACACGACCAGTCGCAACCCGGACTGGCCGACCCAGGACCTCTACGTCACCTTCCGGAAGGAGATTCTTGCCGACGAAGAGGCAAACCTCCTGGCCATCCCGAGGAAGCAGCGCGCCATGGTCCGCAAGGGGATCGCCAACGGGCTGACCAGCACGGTGGATGCCGACGTCGGCAAGTTCTTCTCGCTTTACGCCGACAACGTCCATCGGCATGGAACCCCGGCCTTACCCCGGCGATACTTCGAGCGGCTCGCCGCGACCTTCGGCCGCGACTGCGAAGTCCTGACGGTCAGCGGGCCCGATGGCCGACTGCTGAGCGGCGTGCTGAGCTTTTTCTTCCGCGACGAGATCCTTCCTTACTACGCGGGGGACGATAGTGCGGCACGCAATCTGGCGGCAAACGATTTCAAGTACTGGGAACTGATGCGCATGGCTTGCCAGCGGGGAATCAAGGTCTTCGACTACGGCCGGAGCAAACAGGGAACGGGTTCGTATTCGTTCAAGAAGAACTGGGGATTCGAGCCGCAGCCGCTCTTCTACGAGTACTGCCTCTATCGCAGTGATTCCATTCCCCAGAACAATCCTTCCAACGCCAAATACAAGTTGATGATCGAGGGTTGGCGGCGTATGCCGATAGCCTTGGCCAACTGGTTGGGTCCCCATATCGTACGGAATCTTGGCTGATTCACGGGGTGTTCGGAAGGGCGAGATGGCCATGAAGGTTGCCGACGAAAATCTTAGGAGGCTGCAGTGTCCTTGACGGAAGTGAATTCGGCTCGCCTGGCCGGAAAGACTGCGGCGCCAGGCTGGACGCCAGCCCTGGGGGCACTTTTTGCGCTGCTGGCCTGGATCGGTGTCTGGTACTGGCAAACCTTATCGGGGATGGTTGCCATCTGGGCCCGCTCGGACACCTTCGCCCATGGCTTCGTCGTCGCCCCAATCGCTCTATGGCTCGTCTGGCGCGCGCGCGACGCGCTGATGCGGGAATCGCCTGCGCCCGCGCCCTGGGTGCTCCTTCCGGCCCTCTTGCTGGGAACGATCTGGTTGGCCGGCGACTTGGTTGCCGCCAACGCCGCGACCCAGTTCGCCGTCGTCGGCATGATCATCGCCGCCGTTGTCGCGGTACTCGGACGGGTTGCCGCAGCGGTAATTGCCTTCCCATTGGCCTTCCTCTTTTTCGCGGTTCCGGTGGGCGAGTTCATGATGCCGACCCTGATGGAGGGAACTGCGACGGTGACCATCTACGGTCTCCAGTTGAGCGGAATCCCCGTCTACCGGCAGGGATTGACGTTCGTAATCCCCTCGGGGAACTGGTCGGTCGTCGAAGCCTGCAGCGGGGTGCGTTATCTCATCGCCTCGCTCATGGTCGGGAGCCTTTTCGCCTATCTCAACTACGTTTCCCTACGCCGCCGCCTGATCTTCTTTGCCGTCTCGGCGCTGGTTCCCATCGTCGCCAACTGGGTGCGTGCCTACCTCATCGTGATGTTGGGTCACCTTTCCGGAAACCGCCTGGCAGCGGGAGTCGACCATCTGGTGTACGGGTGGCTCTTCTTCGGCATCGTCATTGCGGCCATGTTCTACATCGGAACCCGCTGGAGCGAGGATCCGCCGGCCCTGGAGGCGCCTGCGGCCTTGGCGAACGCAGCAGCACCCGCTGTGGGGCGGCTGGCCATGGTGGTCATCGCCATGGCGGCCATCGTCGTCCTGCCGCGCGTGCTTGCCGAACGGATCCAGGCGGTTGATGGCGCAGCTCCGGTGGATCTGGCCATTCCGCAAAACTTGGGCAAGGCCGGCGAATGGGCGTCGAGCGACGTCATACCGGTCTTCCAGCCGGCCTACCGCGACTACGCTGCGCTTGGTCATCGGGTGTACCGCAACGGCAGCGACGAGGTTGGCGTCTATGTGGCCTACTATCGCGGTCAGGGCTATGGGCGGAAGATGATTTCCTCGGTCAACGCCTTGCTCAAGAGCCAGGATCCCGACTGGATCGCTGTGGAGAAATCGACCGGAACCGTCGATTCGGGGAGCGAGGGCCGCCAGGTACGCGTTTTCCAATTGCAGCAGCCCGGGCAGAGTGACGCAGTGCGGGAAGGGATAGAAGTCTGGCAGTGGTATTGGCTGGGGGACAAGACGACCGTCAGTGACCTCACCGCCAAGGTCGACCTGGCCATGGCGAGATTTGCGGGTCAGGCGGACGATTCGGCCATCATCGTCCTCTATGCCGCGAAGGGCGGGCGACCGACCGGGGAAATCCTTTCCCAGTTCGTACGCGAGGCCGGGTCCGACCTCGACCGGCTGCTGGCTGCCACCCGGGACCGCCGGTGAAGGGCGCGGATACTCGCCCCCTCATCGCCCACGTGGTCTACCGGTTCGACACCGGTGGGCTCGAGAATGGGGTCGTCAATCTGGTGAATCGCCTGCCGGCGGACCGTTACCGGCACATGATCATCGCGTTGACGCAGATCGGCGAGTTTCGCCGCCGGATCGAGCGCCAGGATGTCGAATTCGTGGCCCTGGACAAGCCGCCCGGTCACGCGCTGCGCTTGTATCCGCGGCTTTATCGCCTTTTCCGGGAGAACAGGCCGTCTATCGTCCATACCCGCAATCTGGCGGCGCTCGAGGTGGCTCTGCCGGCCTGGGCGGCCCGCGTCCCGGTCCGCGTTCACAGTGAGCACGGGCGCGATGTCGAGGACCTCGACGGGAGTAGCGTCAAATACCAGCGGATCCGCCGGCTCTACCGGCCCTTCGTGACCTATTACCTGGCCCTCTCGAAGGACCTGGAAGGATACTTGCGGACCAGGATAGGCGTACCGGACAACAAGTTGGCCCAAATCTACAACGGCGTGGACGCGGAGCGATTCAGACCGCGGGAGGGGCGGGAATCGATTCCGGGGTGCCCTTTTGTCGGCGAAGACCTGTGGTTGGTGGGAACGGTGGGCCGTATGCAAGCGGTGAAAGACCAGGTCACCCTGGCCAGGGCGTTCGTCAGGGCTTTGGCGATCGCCCCCGACCTGAGGAATTCCCTCCGGCTCGTGATGGTGGGTGACGGCCCGTTGCGCCAGGCGGTCGGCGACATCCTCGCCGCCGCCGAGCTCGATTCATTGTGCTGGCTCCCGGGGGAACGGAACGATATCCCTGTTGTGCTGAGGGGCTTTGACTGTTTTGTGCTACCGTCTCGCGCGGAAGGAATTTCCAATACCATACTCGAGGCCATGGCCAGCGGGATTCCGGTCATTGCCACCGAAGTGGGTGGGAATCCGGAGTTGCTGCGCCCTCCGGAAACCGGCGAATTGGTCCCGGCCGAGTCGCCCGACGCCTTGGCTGCCAAGATCGTCGCCCTGGCGAAGGACCGGCAGAAGGCGCGCGACCTCGGTCGGGCGGCCAGAATGGAAGTCGAGCGGCGTTTCAGCCTGGATGCCATGGTGGCCGGGTACGCGAGAATCTACGACCAATTGATGCTTCAGGCAGCTTGAGCCAGCAGGTGTGCGGGCAGTTGAACGAACGATAGAGACGACATGTGCGGGATAACCGGAATTTTTGACACTCGTGGCAAACGGGATGTGGGTCGCGAGATCCTGGTGCGGATGAATGAAACCCAATTCCACCGGGGGCCTGACGAAGGCGGGACGCATCTCGAACCGGGCGTCGGCCTGGGCCATCGGCGCCTATCGATCATCGACCTGTCTACAGGCCAGCAGCCTCTCTATAACGAGGACGGTAGCGTCTGCGTCGTCTTCAACGGCGAAATCTACAACTACCAGGAACTGATTCCCGAATTGCAGGCGCTGGGGCACGTTTTTCATACCCGCAGCGATACCGAAGTCATCGTCCATGCCTGGGAAGCCTGGGGGGAGGCGTGCGTCGAGCGCTTCCGCGGAATGTTCGCTTTCGCCCTCTGGGACCGGGGGAGGGAAACCCTCTTTTTGGCACGGGACCGTCTGGGCGTGAAGCCGCTCTTCTACGCCCTGCTCGGCGATGGGCAGTTGCTCTTCGGTTCCGAGCTGAAATCCCTTTTGGCCCACGGCGGCCTTGAGCGGGAAATGGATCCCCTGGCGGTGGAGGAGTACTTCGCCCTGGGCTACGTCGCCGAGCCGCGGACCATATTCCGTGGGGCCACGAAGCTGCCCCCGGGCCATACCTTGACCGTGCGGCGAGGGGCCAAGCTTCCTGCGCCGCGGGAATACTGGGATGTGCACTTCACCCTCGACAACCGGATGTCGGATGGCGATGCCTGCGAGGAACTCAATCGGCGCATCGACGAATCGGTGCGTCTGCGGATGATTTCCGAGGTTCCGCTGGGAGCCTTCCTCTCCGGGGGGGTGGACTCCAGCGGCGTCGTGGCGGCCATGGCGAGGATTTCCGCAGACCCGGTCAATACCTGTTCCATCGCTTTTTCGGACCCGGCGTTCAACGAAGCTGAATTCGCCAAACTGGTCGCCGACCGCTACAAGACGCGTCATTTCGTCGATCTCGTCGAGAGCGACGATTTCGACCTCATTGATACCTTGGCCCGGCTCTACGACGAGCCCTACGCCGACAGTTCGGCCATCCCCACCTATCGCGTGTGTCAGCTCGCCCGCCGCCATGTCACCGTCGCCCTTTCCGGCGATGGTGGCGACGAAAGCCTGGGGGGCTACCGGCGGTATCGCCTGCATCTCATGGAAGAACACATGCGTAGCATGCTTCCCCTGGGGCTGCGTCGGCCCTTGTTCGGTATCCTCGGCCATGTCTACCCCAAGGCCGATTGGGCGCCGCGTTTCGTCCGTGCCAAGACCACCTTCCAGGCCCTGGCGAGAAACTCGGTGGAGGCCTATTTCCATTCGGTGTCCATTCTGCGCGATGCCATGCGGCAGCAGTTGTTTTCCGGTTCGTTCAAATCGGCCCTCGGCGGATATCAGGCGCTCGAAGTCTTCAAGCACCATGCCGGGAAGGCGAACACCGACGATCCCCTGGCGCTCATCCAGTACCTGGATCTCAAGACCTATCTGGTCGGCGACATCAATACCAAGGTCGATCGGGCGTCCATGGCACACTCCCTGGAAGTTCGCGAGCCCCTGATGGATCATCCGCTGGTCGAGTGGCTGGCAAGTCTGCCACCCGATCTCAAGATTCGCGGTCAGGAAGGCAAATGGCTGTTCAAGAAGGCGTTGGAACCCCGGCTGCCCAACGAGGTGCTTTATCGTCCCAAGATGGGGTTCGCGGTTCCGCTTGCGCGCTGGTTCCGCGGTCCCCTGCGCCAACGGGTGCGAGACTCGCTTCTGGGCGATACCTTGGCCGCCACCGGCTGGTTCAATCGGTCCTATCTGGAGCAT
>SSTA01000198.1 GCA_009469685.1 Azonexaceae bacterium
CAGCCGGTGGAGGTGCACCTCCACCGCGTTGCTCGACACTTCTTCATGCCAGCCGTACAGCTTCTCCTCGATCTGGCGTGGCGTGACCACCGCGCCCGGCACCTCCATCAGCGCCATCAGCAGCGCGAACTCGCGCGCGGAAAGCGGAATCGTCTCGCCGTTCAAGGTCACGCTGCGCGTCACCGGCACCACGTTCAGGGCACCCAACCGCATCTCGGGAGCGCGCGCCTGCCCCCGGCGCAACAAGGCGTGCACCCGCGCGATCAGTTCATCGAGGTCGAAGGGCTTGACCAGGTAGTCGTCCGCCCCGAGGTTGAGGCCGGCAACGCGGTCGGAGACGGCGTCGCGCGCGGTGACCACGATCACCGGCGTCAGGTTGCCCTTGCGCCGGATCTTGTCCAGCAGGCCGAAGCCGTCCTGTCGCGGCAACCCCAGGTCGAGAATCAGCAGGGCATAGTCGTTCAGCGTGACGGCGGTTTCCGCCGCGTGGCCGTCGGTCACCCAATCGACCGCGAATCCGGCGATGCGCAATCCCTGGGCAATGCCGGCGCCGATTTGCGGATCGTCTTCTGCGAGCAGTAGCTTCATGATGTCTGGGTGTCCTGGTCGGTGGAGGCGGCCTGAGCAGCCTGGATCCGGAGGGATTCGGCGGCGGAAATCGCGGCAAATTTACCACCACGGCAAGCCGTCGACAGTCGCTGGCGACGGGTTCCCACCGACGCGAGGCTTTTTCGACACGGAAACTTACAGGAGTGGAATTTTCCGCCCGGCGCCGCGTAGTTCGGCGCGCGCGGATTCCCATTCCGGGTAGGCATGGCCGACCCAGCGCCAGAAGCGCGGGCCGTGGTTCATCTCGTGCAGGTGGGCAAGCTCATGCACCACGACGTAGTCGCCCAGGTGCGCGGGCAGGTGGATCAGCCGCCAGTTGATGCGGATGCCGCCGACGCGGCTGCAACTGCCCCAGCGCGTGCGCGCCGAGGTGAGCGCAAGCGCGGGCGGCGCAAGGTCCAGCCGCGGCGCGAAATGCCGCAGGCGCTCGCCGAAATGGGCCAGCGCGCGGCGCTGCAAGCCGCGCGTGGCGAGAGCGCCGAGGTCGGCGCCGGGCCGCGCTTCGAGCAACAGCGTATCGGCGACCCAGCGCACGCGGTTGGCGCCGGGCGAGAGGCGCAGGGTGCACTCGCCGTCGAGCAGCGGCAGGCGGGTGCCATCGCGCAGGATGGCGTGGCGCGACGGAGCGGCGGCCAGCTCGGCCAGCTTGCGGCATATCCAATCGCCATGTTCGCGGATGAAGCCCTCGATCTCGCCAACGCGCGCGCCGCGCGGCGCGCCGACCGTCAATCCGGCTTCATCCACGCGCAGGCTGAGGCGGCGCCGGCCGCCGCCGCTGCGCAGCCGGTAGGCGATCGCCCGGCCACCGAGGACGACATGGCGGGCGGGTGCGACGTTGTCCGGCGGTGGCAGCCGGAACAGCCCGAGCTGCTCCGCCGGATGGCGAATCTCAGCCGGCAAGGGCGGCGAACAGGTCGGCTTCCGCGTCCGCCGGCGGCAGCGCGGCCAGCGCCCGGTCGATCACCTGCGCGATCACCGCCGGCGGCTGTTCGATCAGGCGCCAGTTGCAGCGCAGGGTGGTCGCGTCCTGCGCTTCCGCCCAGTGCCCGCGCGCGGCGAACGACAGCGCGAGTCGCGGCGGACGCCGTCCCGCCAGGGCTGACTTTTCGGCGACGACGTTGCCCAGGTGGCGGCGGGCTGCGTCGCGCAGCCAGGCCTCGGCGGCATCTTGCACCTGGCGGCCGGCCGGCTGCGGCGGCAACGGCAGGTGCAACGTCGCGCCATCCAGCCGCGCATGATGTTCGCAACTGGCGACGCGCAGCGTGAGCATGCCGCCCAGATAGGCGATGCGGCTGCCCTCGCCCCAGGCGGCACTTGCGTCGGGCGCGCTGGCGTCGAGGCGCAGCGCGAGCTGCGGGGTTCGGGTGTGCTTCATGCTGCCTCCGCCAGGCCGCCCCAAGGAGGCGGCCGTCCAATATCCGAAAGCCGGCGCGATAGCGCAGGCTGCACCGTGGTCACCCCCCTTCGTGGAAGGGGGGCTGGGGGGAAAGTGTTCATGCTGCCTCCGTCGGGCCGCCCCAAGGAGGCAGCCGTCGAGTTTCCGAAAGCCGGCGTGGCAACGCCGGCCGCACCGTGGTCACCCCCCCTCCTGGAAGGGGGGCTGGGGGGATGTCTTCAAGCTCCCTCCCGATACAGATGCGGACTGATCTTGCGCATTTCCGCCTCGATCCAAGCCTCGGCGCGTTCATTGACCTGCGCGGCGTCCAGTCCGG
>SSTA01000199.1 GCA_009469685.1 Azonexaceae bacterium
ACGAGGTCGAGGACGCCATCATGATGCACCCGGGCGTGCTCGAAGTCGCGGTGATCGGCGCGCCCGACGAGCGTGCCGGCGAGGTGGTCAAGGCGGTGGTGGTGAAGAAGGACCCGGCGCTCACCGCCGAGGAACTGATCGTCCACTGCAAGAAGCAGCTCACCGGCTACAAGGTGCCGCGCTACGTCGAGTTCCGCACCGAGCCGCTGCCGAAAACCAACGTCGGCAAGATCCTGCGGCGGATGCTGCGCGACAACCCGCAGGCAACCTAGCCTGCATTTGCAGGCTGGGTTGCCTGCGGCCAATTTGTTTGCCCACCCCCCCAACCCCCTCCCCGGGGGAGGGGGCGACTATCTAGCCCGCCGCGCGGCGGGGTCCTCGACATGACATGCAGGAGGAATGAGTCCATGGCCACCACTCGCCTCAACGCGCTCGATGCCGCATGGCTGTTCACCGAGTCGCGCGCCACCCCCAACCATGTCGGCGGATTGCTGATCTTCCGCCTGCCGGAAGGCGCGCCTAGCGACTTCCTGCGCCGGCTGATGGCGGACTTCCGCCGCTACAACAAGTTCGCGCCGCCGTGGAACCGCCGGCTCAAGTATCCGCTGACCAAGAACCCGTTTCCGGTCTGGATCGAGGACGACGACATCGACCTGGAATACCACGTCCAGCACTCCGCGCTGCCCTGGCCCGGCGGCGAGCGCGAACTGGGCGAACTGGTCGGCCGCCTGCAAAGCCATCCGCTGGACCTCTCGCGTCCGCCCTGGGAATGCAATGTCATCGAGGGCCTCGAGGGTGGGCGCTTCGCGCTGTTCATCAAGATGCACCATTCGCTGATCGACGGTGTCAGCGGCATGATGCTGCTGCAACGGGCCATGTCGGGCGACCGTGCCGCCAGCCTCAAGCTCAAGCCCTTCTGGGCATCGACGGCGCCGAAGAAGCCGGCCAGCCGCGCCGCGTCGCCGGCGCCCACCTTCGCCAACGCGGCGGCGGCGGCGGCGGACGCCCTGCGCGGGCAGGCGCAGTCGGTGCCGCAACTGGTGGCGGCCTTCGGCAAGATGCTCAAGCGGGTGGGGGATTCCAACGACGGCATGATGGTCCCCTTCGACGCGCCGCGTTCGATCATCAACGGCCGCGTGCGCGAAAAGCGCCGCTTCGCCACCCAGCAGTTTTCCATCGAGCGCCTGCGCACCCTGGCGACGGCCGCGCAGTGCACGCTCAATGACGTGGTACTGGCCATTTGCGGTGGCGCGCTGCGCCGCTTCCTCGAGGAACGCGGTGAACTGCCGGACAAGCCGCTGACCGCCGGCATCCCGGTGTCGGTGCGGCCGAAGGACGATCCGGGCGGCGGCAACGCGATCACCTTCATCGTCGCCACGCTGGGCACCGAGATCGCCGATCCGCTGGAACGGCTGGCGGCGATCCGCGCCTCGGTGCGCCACGCCAAGGACCACGTGCAGAGCCTGCCCCGCCAGGCCATGCTGCAATACACCGTGCTGCTGATGGCGCCGACCATCCTCACCCTGCTCACCGGCATGGGCGGGCGAATGCGGCCGATGTTCAACATCACGATCTCCAACGTGCCGGGGCCGGACAAGTCGCTCTACTTCCGCGGCGCCGAGCTGGTCGCGATCTATCCGGCATCGATCGTCACCCACGGCCAGGCGCTCAACATCACCTGCGAGAGCTATGCCGGATCGATGAACTTCGGCTTCACCGGCTGCCACGCCTCGCTGCCCAGCATGCAGCGCGTCGCGGTCTATGCCGCGGAGGCCCTGGCCGCGCTGGAAGCCGCGGTACTCAAGCCGGCCCGGGCGAAGGCGCCGGGCCGCGCCAAGCCCAAGCCCAAGGCCAAGGCCAAGGCCAAGCCCGCGCCGGCGCCTAGCGCAGCCGCCCGCGCAGGCGCTCGAAAAGCCCGGGCGGGCTGAGCGGCGCGCCGGCCTGCAGGTCCAGGCGCAGGCCGACCGTGCCGGCGTCCTCGCCGGCCTCGATGCGGAAGCCCAGTTCGCGCGCCAGGCCCTGCATCCGCGCGTTCTCGGCGAAGGTTTCGCCGCGCAGTTCGGCGGTGCCGCGCGCGCGCAGGTAGTCGATCGCCTGTTGCATCAGCAGGCGGCCCAGGCCCTTGCCCTTGAGGTCGGAACGCACGACGATGGCGAACTCCGCGGCATGGTTGTCCGGGTCGGTCACCAGGCGCACCTCGCCGAGCGAGCGCTCGACGCCGTCGGCGCCGCATTCCATCGCCACCAGCGCCATCTCTCGGTCGTAGTCGATCTGGGTGAAGCGCGCCAGTTGGGAGCGCGGCAGCGCGCGCATGGTGCCGAAAAAGCGCATCCGCGAATCGTTGGCGTCCAGGCCGGCGATCAGTTCGCCCAGTGCATTCTCGTCTTCCGGCCGGATCGGCCGCACCAGCAGCGCGCGGCCGTCCCAATCCTGCCGCCGCTCGAGTTCCTTCGGATAAGGGCGGACGGCGAAGCGGCGGTAGCCGTGGTGGCGTTCGCTGTGGCCCAGGCGGACCTGCGTGTCGACCGCGGCGACGCCACCGGCCTCGACGTGCAGCGGGTCGAGCTCCACGCGCGCGACTTCGTCGATGTCGGTGAGCAGTTGCGAGAGACCGACGATCGCCGTCGCCAGCGTGGCGCGTAGGGCGTCGCGGTCGGCGGTGGTGTCCTTCATGACGCCGGCACGGTCGATCAGTTCGCCGGCCAGCGCGCGGTTGAGCGGCGGCAGCGCGGCGACGCAATTGCGGCGTCCGCCACCCGCGCTGGCCGCGCCGAGGTAGATCACCGGGCCGAACACCGCGTCCTCGGCCACGCCCAGGCGCAGGGGCGGCAGCCCGCTGCGCGGCGCGCCCGGCTGCAAGCGGTAGCCGCCGACGCGGGCGGTCGGCTGCTCGGTGCGCGCCCGCGCGCGCAGGCCGCGCGCGGCGATCCGCACCTCCTCGGCCGAGCGCAGGCCATGCACGCGCAGTGCCTCGTCGTTGCCGTTGCCGACCACCAGCACGAGGTCGAGCGGGTAGCCGATCTGGTTGGCCGCCTCGGCCGCGCCGCCGATGCTGCGCGCCGCGAGCTGCTCCGCGGCGCGTATGCCGTAGGCCTGCAACAGCCGGCGTGCCAGGCGTGGCGGCATGATTTCGTCGCCCAACGCCACGGCCTCGGCCACGGCGGCGCGCGCCGATTTTTCGTCGACCGCGATGCCGGTGGATTGGGTGGGCGGCGCCTGCAACAGCAACTGGCGGTTGCGCGCGTAGCTGACGATGCGCTGGAACACCAGCACCGCCTGTTCCGGCGCATCGAAAGTCAATGCGCCCTCGCGCGCCGCGATCTGCCGCGCCTCCTGCATCGATCCGCCGCCGACCCAGCAGGTGAAGAGATTGCGCTCGCTGCCCAATGTCGCCGCGCACACCGCGCGGGCGATTTCCGCCGCCGGCTGGGCGGTCGGCGAGTGCACCGTCATCACCGCGTCGGCCGCCGGATCGGCCAGCGCGATGGCCAGCGCCTCGGCCCATTGCGCGGGCGTCGTCTGCGGCGGCATGGCGACCGGATTGGTCAGCCGGCCGGCCGGATGCAGCACCTTGGCCATGCGGCGCAGCGTGTCGGCGGACAGTTCGCCCAGCGTGCCGCCGACCGCGCCCAGCGCATCGGCGGCGATGCGCGACAGGCCGTGGCCGTTGGCGAGGATGCACAGGCGCTCGCCGCGCGGCGGGCGGGCGCGCGCCAGGGCCTCGTTGGCCTCGAACAGGCCTTCCAGGGTGACGATCCGCACCCAGCCGGCGCGCCGCATCGCGGCGTCATAGACGCCGTCGGTGTCGCAGCCGCCGCGCCCGGCGGCATCGGCCGGCGC